>JAPPBA010000168.1 GCA_026705295.1 Candidatus Palauibacter australiensis | reverse complement strand
GGTAGGAGGAGTCCTGCCTAAAGCGTTGCAAATACGGGATGTTACGGACTACGGCAGACGACTTCGGACATCATGGGATTCCGGGCGGCCGACTTGCAGAGCTATTTGACCAAGGAGCGACGCAGAGCGCAGCGTTTCAGGCGAGAGGCAGCGCCGCTCGAACGCAGCGGGGCTTTTGCCACGGGCTGCTAGCGCCCGCAGGACGTATCTCTTCAACGTCGGCCCCGCGCGGGGTGTCCTTTCAGCGTGCCATGGTGGGCGCGGTTTCGGCGCCCCGACAGTCCGTTCAAGGACCCGACACGAGACGAGATGCCGATGTCCATATTCGAGCGTTGCAGGCGTCACTTTTCCCCACGAGGCGGGCCTTGGGGTCGTGCCGCGGTCTTCACGGCGCTTGGACTCGCGGCCGCGGGTTGTGCGACCGGTGAGGCCAACGAGCCCGAGCAGACCCTCCAGACGCTGACCGCGGGGCGCCAGACCGTCGTCTCCAGCGTGGAGGCGACCGGGACGGTCGAACCGATCCGTGTGATCGAGGTCAAGTCGCAGGCGGGCGGCGAGGTCCTCGACCTGCCCGTCGAACTCGGGGACAACGTCGAACAGGGGACGCTTCTCGTGCGGATCGACCCGCGCGACGTGAACAACGCGCACGCCCAGGCGCAGGCCGATCTGGACGTGGCCGAGGCCCAGGCGGATGTCGCGGAACGCCAGCTCGAACGGATCGAGGCGCTTCACGAGTCCGACATCGTGACCTCCGAGGAACTGGAAAGCGCGATCCTCTCCGCCGCGAACGCGAGGGCTTCCCTCGTCCGCGCCACGACCAACCTTGAACTTGCCGAGGACAAGCTGGACGACGTGACGCTCCGGGCCCCGATCACCGGGACCGTCGTGGAGCGGACGGTGGAGCAGGGACAGGTCGTCACGGGGACGCGCGACCTCACCGGCGGCACCGTGCTGATGCGGATGGCCGACCTCACCGAGGTCCAGGTGCGCATGCTCGTCGACGAGACGGATATCGGCCGGCTCCAGCCGGGACTGCCCGCCGACATCACCGTGGAAGCCTATCCCAGCCGGACCTTCCGAGGATCCGTTCTCAAGATCGAGCCGCAGGCCGTGGTCGAGCAGAACGTGACCATGTTCGCCGTGCTCACGCGCATCTCCAACGAGGAGGATCTGCTGCGGCCGGGGATGAACGCGGATGTCGAGGTCGTGATCGGACGGCAGGAGAACGTGCTGGCGGTGGCGAACAGCGGGATCAAGTCCCAGCAGGAGGCCATGCAGATCGTCCGGGCTCTCGAGATCGACGCCGATGTCAACGCGCTGCTGCGCGACTTCCAGAGCCAGGATCGGCCGGAGGGCGCGGCGGAAGGGGAGGGACCGGGCGAGGGCGAGGAGGAGCCGATGATCGGCGGGGTTCCGATGTCGGAGTTCCAGTCGATGTCGCAGGAGGAGCGGATGCGCGTCATCCAGAACCTGTCGGACGACGAACGGCGGCAGATGATGCAGCAGTTCCGGAACCGGGGAGGCGGCGGACCGGGAGGCGGCGGAGGCGGTCCCGCGCGGCGGGCCGACGAGCCCCGCCCGGCGTTCGTGTTCAGGTACGACGCGAGCGGCCTCCTCGACCTGAAGCCGGTCATGATCGGCCTCAGCGACTTCGACCACACGCATATCATCCGCGGGCTGGAGGAAGGCGAGGAGATCGTCGCCGTCCCCACTTCCCTCATCGCACAGCAGGAATTCCTGGACCGGATCCGCAGCCGTACGGCACTGCCGGGCATCGGGGGAAGGTGATGATGTCGCGATGATCTTCTTCGAGATTCTTCGCGTCGCGATGGACGCGATCCGCGCCAACAAGCTGCGCTCGTTCCTGACCATGCTCGGGATCGTGATCGGAGTCGGGGCCGTGATCACGATGGTCGCCCTCGGGGAGGGCGCCCAGCAGCAGGTCGAGAACCAGATCGAGTCGCTCGGCACCAACGTGCTCACGGTGCGCGCCGGGCAGGGGATGTTCCGCGGCGTGCGCGGCGGGTCGAACGCCCGGTTGACGACCGAAGATGTGGAAGCGGTGAGGCGGGGAGCGCCGGCTCTGGTGGAGGTCGCGCCGGAGATGCAGGGGCAGTTGCAGGTCCAGTTCGGACGCAACAACGCCAACGTGCGGATTCTCGGCACGACGCCGAACTACCTGGACGTCGAGAACCACACGCTCGAACTCGGCCGCTTCTTCGACGAGTCGGAGAATCGCGGGCGGCGGCGCGTGGCCGTGCTCGGGGGCGCGGTCCCGGCGGTCCTGAACGCTGAAACCGCCGAACTCGTCGGCCGGACGATCTCGATCCGGAACATCTCCTTCGAGGTCGTCGGAGTGCTGGAGGAGAAGGGCGGATCGGGCTGGTTCAACCAGGACGAGCAGATCTTCGTCCCGCTGGAAACCGCGCAGTTCCGGTTGCTCGGGACCGATCGCGTGAGCCAGTTCAAGGTCGTCGTCGAGAGCGAGGCGGCGATCCCGGTCGCGATGGTGCAGATCGAGGAGGTGCTCCGGCGCGAGCACCGCATTCCCCTGGGGCGGGAGAACGATTTCTGGATCTCGGACAGCGTGCAGTTCCTCGAGATGGCGCAGGAGACGACGCAGACGTTCACCATGCTGCTCGCCGGCATCGCCGCGGTCAGCCTCCTGGTCGGAGGCATCGGGATCATGAACATCATGCTCGTGTCGGTCACGGAGCGGACGAAGGAGATCGGCGTGCGCAAGGCGCTCGGCGCCACGAGAAGCGCGATCCTCCTCCAGTTTCTGCTCGAAGCCACGACCCTCTGCATGACGGGCGGCATCCTCGGAGTCGCGTTCGCGTACGGCGCGGCGGAGATGCTCTCGCGGTCGGCGGGCTGGACGATGGCCATCGCGCCGCAGGCCATCGGCCTCGCGGTGGTGTTCGCCGCCGCGGTGGGCATGTTCTTCGGCCTCTGGCCCGCCCGGCGCGCGGCCCGGCTCGATCCGATCGTGGCGCTGCGGTACGAATAGCGCGCCGTGGCAATACCCCGCGCTCTCCAGGTAGCGTAAACGCGGGTTGGCGGGACGTCGCGGGCCGACGTATGGTCCGGGCATGAGTGTTCCGCTGACATCCCTTCCGGATTCCGCCCGCGTCTGGATCTACGGGACGGATCGTCCGCTGACCCCCGAGGAGCGGGAGGCGCTGATGGTCGACCTGCGCGCCTTCGTCGACGTCTGGACCGCGCACGGGGCCGCACTCCGGGCGGGCGTGGAATGGGTCGAGGACCGGTTCGCCGTCGTCGCCGTGGACGAAGCATCGGCGCCCGCGTCCGGGTGCTCGATCGACGCGATGGCCCGGCGGCTCGGCGCGCTTGAGGAACGCCTGGGTTGCTCGCTTCTCGACAGCACGCGCGTGTTCTACCGGGACGATTCCGGCGCGATCGAGAGCTGCGCGCGGGCGGAGTTCCGGGCGCGGGCGACGACGGGAGCGATCGGCGACGCGACCCCCGTCTTCGATCCCAGCATCGACACTCTGGCGGCGCTGCGGGCGGGCGAACTCGAGCGGCCGGTCGCGCGTTCGTGGCACCGTCAGCTCCTGGGCCGCCCCGGCGGACGGTCCTGACGCGGCGACCGGCGTGACGGGGGCCCCGGGGAGCGGCGCTTCCGGCGCCGCGCGGGGGAAGCTGGCCTTCGCCCTCTCGGGCGGCGGCGCGAGGGCCGCCTACCAGACGGGCGTGCTGAGCTACATCGGCAAGAGGCTGCCCCGACTTCGCGTCCCTCTCCTCACGGGCGTCTCGGCAGGCGCGATCAACGTGGGCTTTCTCGCCGCCTACGACGGGAACCTGCGCGGCGCGACACAGGCGCTGAAGCGCCGCTGGCTCTCGCTCACGACCGAGGAGGTGCTGCGCACCAACCCCGCTTCCCTGCTCAAGGTGGGCGTGCGACTCGGGGGATCCCTTCTGGGCGGCGGAACCGGACTGAGCCCCCGTTTCCGGAGCCTCGTCGACACCTCGCCGCTGCGGGAGTTCATCGAACGCGACGTCGACCGCGGAGAGATCGGGACCCGGATCAAGGCGGGGGACCTCGAGGCGGTGGGGCTCACCGCGATGTCGTACCAGACGGGGCGCACGGTCCTCTTCGTGCAGGGAGACCCACAGTCGGCGCCCAGACCCGCGAGCTCACACTACCGACTCGTGCGGACGGACATCTCGGTGGATCACATCCTGGCCTCCGCGTCGATCCCGCTCGTGTTCCCGGCCGTCAAACTCGGGCAGCAGTACTATGGAGACGGGAGCTTCCGGACCGCCGCGCCGCTGGCGCCCGCGATTCACATGGGCGCGGACCGCATCTTCACGATCTCGGCCCGCTACCGGCGGTCCGAACTGGAGGCGCGGGCGCCGGACACGACCGGATATCCGCCCCCGGCGAGAGTCCTGGGCCTGCTGCTGAATTCGGTCTTTCTCGACACGCTGGACTGGGACGCGGCCGCGCTGCGCCGGATCAACCTCCTCGTCAACCGACTCCCCCGCGAGGTGTC
Source organism: Candidatus Palauibacter australiensis (assembly GCA_026705295.1). Classification (NCBI taxonomy): domain Bacteria; kingdom Pseudomonadati; phylum Gemmatimonadota; class Gemmatimonadia; order Candidatus Palauibacterales; family Candidatus Palauibacteraceae; genus Candidatus Palauibacter; species Candidatus Palauibacter australiensis. The sequence goes on along the minus strand of JAPPBA010000168.1, from coordinate 20,511 downwards.
CGAGCGGCAGGGACTGCGCCACGTCGACCTGCTCATCCTGAGGCCCTCCCGGGATATCGGGAAGCTGGCCCGCGACTTCGAGATCGAACTTCCACCGGGGCTGAGGTTCCTCGTGCGGGGCCTGGGCACGCCGGACATCAAGTCCGCCGACTTCGTGAGCTATCTCCTGTTCGAGAGCGAGTACATCCGGACGCTCGTGGAACTGGGCGTCTCCGACGCGGAGGCGAACTGGGGCCGCATCGAGGCGTTCCTCACCTGACCGTGCAACGGACGATCGTCCACTTCGCCGACCTCCACCTCGACTCGCCGTTCGCTTGGTGCGAGGCGACGGGCGACGTGGCACGGCGGCGGCGCGAGGCGCTTCGCGACACCCTGCTCGCGATCGTGGACCTCGTGCGCTCGACCGGCGCCGACGCGCTCTTCTGCGGAGGCGATCTGTACGAGCACGACCGCGTCACGCTGGACACGGCGAACTTCCTGCGGCAGACCTTCGCCTCCCTCGATCCGGTGCCGGTCTACATCGCGCCCGGCAATCACGACTGGTACGGGCCGACGAGCGTGTACGCGACGGGTGGCTGGAGCGGGAACGTCCACATCTTTCGCGATGCGGCGCTTCGGGCGGTCTCCCTCGCGCCGGGCATCACGCTGTGGGGCGCCGCGCACTGCGCGCCCGCCAACACGGACAACTTCCTCGGCGACGGCTTCCGGGTCTCCGGCGCGGGGGCGCACGTGGCGCTCTTCCACGGAGCGGAACGGTCGTGGCTCGCGGCACAGGGTGAAGGGAAGGCGCCGCACGCCCCCTTCGAGACCGCCGAAATCCCTGACAGCGGCCTGAACCACGCCTTCCTCGGCCACTATCACCGGCCGGCGGACGGCGGGCACCACACCTATCCGGGCAACCCCGACCCGCTGCAGTTCGGAGAGGAAGGGGAGCGCGGGCCCGTCGTGGCGACGATCGACGCGGAGGGCGAGGTCACGCGCGAGCGCCACGTGGTGGCGGTTACCCCGGTTCATGACCTGCGGCTGGACGTCACGGGCCTCACGAGCCGCCAGCAGATTCGGGACGCCCTGCGCGCGATGACGGAGAGCCTCGCGGGGCTCGCGCGCCTCACGGTGTGCGGCGACCTGGAGCCGTCGCTCGACCTGCAGGAGGACACGATCCGCGAACAGTTGCGCGACACGTTCGACGCCGTGCAGATCCGGAAATTCGAATTGCACCTTGCCTACGACCTCGACGAGATCCGCGGGGAGCCCACGGTACGGGGACAGTTCGTCGAAGATGTGCTGGGAGCGGAGTTGCCGGACGATGAGGAGCGCCGCGTCCTGCGGATGGGACTCCGGGCACTCGACGGCCGCGACGATCTCGAGGTGCTGTGATGCGCTTCGAGTCCGTGACGGCCCACCGCTTCGGCCCCTTCCGCGACGAGACGCTGGAACTGGCGCCGGGAATGAACGTTGTCTTCGGACGCAACGAGGCCGGCAAATCGTCCTGGCACGCGGCGCTGTACGCCGGGCTCTGCGGCATGCGGCGCGGCAAGGGGGCGATGCGGAAGGAGGAGAAGAGGTTCGCGGAGCGCCACAAACCGTGGGACGGCGACGAGTGGGAGATCGGCGCCGTCGTCGCCCTCGAGGACGGGCGGCGCGTGGAGTTGAGGCACGACCTCGCGGGAAGGATCGAGAGTTCCGCGGAGGACACGAGCGTCGCGGGACGGGACTATTCGCACGAGATCCTGTTCGACGGGGCGCCGGACGGGTCGCGGTGGCTGGGTCTGAACCGCCGCTCGTTTCTCGCCACGGCCTGTGTGCGCCAGGCGGACATTCTCAAGGTCCGGGACGATCCCGAATCGCTGCAGGAAGACATGCAGCGCGCGGCGGCGACGGCGGGGGTGGACCAGACGGCGGCTGCCGCTCTGCAACGGCTCGAGGACGTTCTCCGCGAACGCGTCGGGTCTACCCGAGCTCCGACGAAGCCGCTCATGACGACCGCGCGGGGGGTGTCGGAGGCGCGCGAGGCTCTGGAGGCGGCCCGCGAGGCGCACCGCGATTTCCAGGAGCGTCGGGCCGAAGTTGAAACGCTGGAACGAGCGGCGACGAAAGCCCGGCGCCGCGTGGAGGCGGCGGAGGCCGCGCTCGTGAGCGTGGAGGCGGAGGCGCTCGCGGAGCGGCTGCGGGAGGCGCGGACCCTGCACGAGAAGTTCCCCGACGGGGCGCCGCACCCGATTCCCGAGGGCGGCGGGCTGACGAGAGCCGTCACCGAAGCGCTCACCACGTGGCGTAACCTCCCGGCTCCGGTAGAGCTGACCGGGCCCTCGGCGCGCGAGATCGAGGAGACGGTCGAGGGGGCCGATGCGGAGCTTGCGGCGGCGCGGGCGGTCGTCGCGGAGGCCTCCGCCGCGGAAGCCGAGGCTCGGCTCGCCGGTGCGCGTGCACTGCAGGCGCTCTTCCCGGACGGCGGCCCGCGGGTCTCCCCGGAGGAGGACGCGCGCCTGGGAGAGATCCGCGACGCGCTCCGCGCCTGGGAGTCGCTCCCGCCGGCTGAAGCGCCGGCCGGCCGGAGCGTGGAGGAACTCGAGGAAGAGTTGGCCAGCCTCGATGAGAGACGACGGACGCCCCCCATGGAACGTCCGGCCGCCCGACCCGCGATGTGGCTGGCATCTTCGGCGGTCGTGGCGGCGGGCGGCCTCATTCTCGCGCTGCTGGCGCCCGATTCGCGCTCCGCGGGGCTGATCCTGTTCGCCGTCGGGGCGGGAGGCGTCCTGTCGCACAGGTTCGCGAGGACGCGCACCGACCGCTCGGAGATCGCGCTCGCCCTGGACGTGCGCCACGACAGTCTTCGGCGCGAACTCGCGTCGGCGCACGCGGAACGGAAGCGCTACGAGGACGGGCGCCGGCATCGTCGCGAGGCGATCGGCCGCATGCGCGAACTCGCCGATCCGGAGAGCGCGGCGGCCGCCGAGCCGGAAACGCTCGCGGACGCCCTGCGCCGCCAGGCGGAGTCCCGGCAGGCCGGACGAGAAAAGGCCGCGCGGCTGGGCGCGCAGTGGGACGAGCTTCAGGGGCTGCTGGGCGGTTCGTCCCTCGACGCACTTGTCGCCGAGACGGATCGGCTGCGTGACGCGGCCGTTGCCCTCGTCGCGGATGCGGCCGAGACCGCGCTCGCGGACGCGAGGGCGCGAGGCATCACGCGGGCAGAGTTGGGCGAACTCGAGCGGCGGACCGCGGAACGACGCCGAGCATGGAGCGACGAGCGGGCCCGGCGCCTGGCGGCGGAGACGCGCGACGCACAGCGGTCGGAACGTGCCGCCGAGGCCGCGGACAAGCTGCGCGGAGCCGGCGCGCGGGTCGGCGTGACGGCCGAAGATCCCGGAGATCTGGCGGCCGCGCTGGAGGAGTGGCGCGCCGGCCGGGAGCGGGTGCTCGAGGAAGCCGGCGAGCGCAACGAGTCGTGGGATCGCCTGCAACAGTTGCTCGGCGAGCGGACGCTGGATGAGTTCGCGGACGAGGTGGAGCGACGCCGCCTCCGGGCTGCCCGGCTCGTCGCCCGGAGCGGAGCGGACCTCGGCGAGGCTCCGGCGGGACGGGTCACCGAGGCGACGCTGGAGGAGCTGAAACGGGAAGCGGAGGCGGCCCGCGAGGAGGTGCTGCGCGCGGGCGGCCAGCTCACCGAACGCGAACACCATCTCCCCAGCGTCGCGGACGCGGAAGACGCGCTGGCGGCGGCCGAACGGGCACAGAAGAGGATCGAGCGTCTCAAGGACACGCTGGACCGCACGATCGGATTCCTCGAAGAGGCGCAGGAGCGCGTGCTGCGCGACATCGCGCCCATCCTGACGCAGACCGTGCTCGAGTGGCTGCCCGGAGTGACGGACGACCGCTACACCGGATGCCGCATCGACCCCGAGAATCTTCTCGTTGAGGTCCGGGGGCCGGGCGGGCGCTGGCGTTCCGCCGAACTGCTCTCCCATGGCACGGCGGAGCAGATCTACCTGCTGCTCAGGTTCGCGCTCTCACGGCATCTCACCGGGGAAGGCGAGAGCTGTCCGCTCATCCTCGATGATGTCGTCGCCGCTTCCGACGCGGTACGGAAACAGGCGGTACTGCGCACGCTGCACGCCCTCGCGCGCTCGACCCAGGTCATCCTCTTCACGCACGAGGATGATGTGCGGGACTGGGCACGGGAGCACCTCGCGGGATCCGACGCCCGCCTCATCGAACTCACCGAGCGGAGGAACGGGCCGGCCGCCGCTACTTGAAGACGGCTACTTGAAGACCTTGTAGTCGGTCGAGTGGCCCGGGTTCACCTTCGCGGTCGGGTCGATGTGGTGGACTGCGTTGTTCACGGCGACCGCGGCCTCGCCGAAACCGGTGGAGATCAATTCCAGCTTCCCGTCGTAGGTGGCGATGTCGCCTGCCGCATAGACGCCGGGGATGTTCGTGCGCATGCGCGAATCCACGACGATGCACCTCTTCTGCAGCTCGAGCCCCCACTCGGCGATCGGCCCGATGTTCGGAACGAAGCCGATCAGAGCGATGATATCGTCCACCTCGATGCGCTCCGTTTCCTTCGTCTTCGTGTGTCGGACCGTCGCGGCCTCCACCCGCTCGCCGCCGTGAATTTCCGTCACCGTGTAGAAGGTCCGGAGCCGCAGTTCGCCCCGTTCATGCGCCCCTTCGACCTGGGCGACCGTGCTCTCGTGAGCCCGATAGCGGTCCGTCCGATGGATATGCGTGAGTTCGCCGGCGATGTTCCTCAGCGCCCAACTCCAGTCGAAGGCGGAGTCTCCCCCGCCGACGAGGAGGACGCGTTTCCCGCGGAACACCTCGGGGTCCTTCACGATCGTCGCGAGGCCCCGGTTCAGGAACTCATCCCACCCCGGCACGCGCAGCGTCCGGCTCTTGAAGGCGCCCTTGCCGCCCGCAATGACGACGGTGCGCGTGGGCCGCGGACCCTTGTCCGTGCGAAGATCGAAGCAGCCGTTCCCCGGATTGAGTTCGAGGACGCGCTCCTCGAGGCAGACCTCTGCGTCGAACTGCAGGCCCTGCGTGACGAGTTCCCGCGCCAGATCCTTGGCGAGCACACGGGGGAAACCGGCCACGTCAAAGACATCCTTCTCGGGGTACAGCGCCGTCAGCTGACCCCCGAGTTCGGGAAGGACATCGATGATGCGCGCCGAGACGCCGCGCATGCCGGCGTAGAACGACCCGTACAGGCCGGTCGGACCGCCGCCGATGATCGTAATGTCGACTGTGTCTTTTTCCACGCCCAAGCCGTTCAGGCCGTCCGGGGATCGTCAGGCCGCGCTCTTCCATTTCCGCCGGAGGCAATGCGTTCCGTAATCGATGATCGCCCAGGCCGACGTTACGCCGACGAGCAACACGAGTGCGGGAACATACCGAGGGTTGAAAATGAGGGCGAGGAGCGTGAGGAACTGCAGCCCCGTGGCGATTTTCCCCGGCCACCGGGGCTTGAAGGGGATGATGATGGAGACGAGCCGGGCCAGGAGATAGCACCCGGCCGTGTAGAGGTCGCGGAGGATCAGGATCAGGAACGAAACCCCGTCGAGGCCGCCCGCCGCCAGGAAGCCGGAGAGCGCGAGCAGGACGAAGAGCTTGTCGCACAGCGGGTCGAGCAGGAGTCCGACCTGGGAGCGCGTCCCGCTTACCCGGGCGATGAATCCATCGAGGACGTCCGTTGCGCCGGCCGTGGCCACGAGCACGGCCATCATGCGGGGGTCCGAGACCACGATGAAGGCGAGGCCGAGCGGTATGCGGCTCAGGGACAGGAGATTGGACAGGGTAAGAAACCCCGGATCGTGTGTCTGTATCGGATTCCTCCGCTTCGACCTGGTCGACGGACCCGCCCCACGTACGGGAAGATGCACCTTCCTGGGGCGGGTCTCCAGTGCCCCGGCGAGCGTCGCCGAGGGTTCGCCGAATGCCGCGCGATGCACGAGATCTACTGCGGAAGCTCGGCGCTGTCGGCTGCGAGGTCGCCGCTGTCCGGCCGCGGATCCAGCATCACCATGTCCTCCACGACCACGTCCACGGTGGGGATCGCGATGCCATCGCGCTCGAACGATCCGTACTCGAGGTGGCCCTCGACGTAGAGGCGCGAACCCTTGTGCACGTACTCGCCGACGGTCTCCGCCTGACGGCGCCAGAATGTGAGCCGGTGCCAATCGGTACGGCGCTGGGTCTCCCCGTTCTTGCGGAACACGCGGTTGGTCGCGAGCGACAGGTGAGCGACGGCGGTGCCGGAGGCGGTCTCCCGCACATCGGGGTCGCTACCCGCGTTTCCGACGAGGATGACCCGGTTCACCGTTCTCGACATGATTTTCTCCTTTGTGATGCGTGAATGGGCGCAGCGAGGCACGCGAATCTCCGGTCCGGGGAGGGGACGTCAAACCGCATCTCGGCCACGGCCGGAGCTGGCCGGTCCCGCCTTGACGCCGCGACCGGAAGAGAGTCTGCTCAGGGATGCTCCGGACGGACCTCTCTTCTCACGCCTCACGCATCCGGGCCCGGCGGGGCCTGGTCCTGATTGCCTTCGCCATCGTCCTTTCGGCGACGATCTCCGTCATCGAGGTCATCGTCCGCGCGACGCTCGAAGGCCCGCGAATCACGGCGATGGCCCATTCGGCGGAGGGGCTTGGGCCGGGTTCCGCGGTCTGGGTGGCCGGGAGGTCGGTGGGCCGCGTGCTGTCGATTTCCTTCCAGCCTCCTGAAGCGAACCGCCGCGATGCGCCATTCGAGAGCCATGTCGTGATCGAAGCCGTCATCGACCGGGTCGCCGAACCCATCCTGCGAGCGGATGCCACCGCCGACGTTCGACCTTCGGATCTCGTGGCGCCCGTCGTCCTCTCCGTGAACCCGGGCACGGGCTCCGCACCTCCCTGGAACTACTCGGATACGCTGCGCGCTTCGGGTCCGCCAATCGAACCGGAGACGGTCATGGCGCTGGCGGATTCGCTGCTGCGGGCGGTGCGTACGCTCGAGGTCGACGCCTCCGCGGCGCGGGACATGCTCGGTTCGGATCAGGGCTCGCTCGCCCGTCTTCGCGAGGATCCGGGCACGCTGGCCGGACTCCGAAGCAGTCTCGAGTCGCTGGAGGAACTGTTTCAGCGGGACTTTCATCGCTCATCGCTCGTTCGGCTCGCCACGGACACGCTCGTGAGCGCGGCCGCGCGACGCGCACAGGAACGGCTCGCGGCCTGGGAGGCGTCCCCGCAACTTGCGAACGGCGTCGGCAATCTCGAATCGACGGTCGAGGCGCTGGACGCGGTGATGTCTCGAGTCGCATCGATCGTCGAGCGGCTGGACCGCGGCGAGGGGACCGCGGGCCGGGCCCTCGTGGATGGCGAGATCCGACGACAACTCGACGCCCTCCGCACCGCGGCCGCAGAGCTGGCCGAAGATCTCGGCTACAACCCGTCGCGCTGGCTACGCATCCGCGTCTTCTAGCCCGCGAGCTGTCGGCCCCTCAGATCCGCCGCTTCGGAAGCCCGCCGTGGACGGCGAACCTGAGCAGTTCCGTCTTTCTGCCGCGCTTTCGCCGAATCCCGATGATGACGTGGTCGACGACCTGGTCGCGGTCTTCGATGGACACAGCGACGTCAACGGACCCATCGGCGGCCGTGATCCGCGTCCGCACCGATCGGCCGGGGGCCGCGTCCGCCGTGCGTGCCGGATTGCGACACAGCGTGCGGGAGGAGCGGCGCCCTCCGGGCACCGGCCGCGACAACTTCAACAGACGGAACCAGTCGGGCTGATAGCTTATCCGCCACAGATTGCCGAGCTGGTCGAGTCCCCTTCCTTCGCGATTGTGTCTGGCCATCCGGCACTCGAGGGTCGCAGTTGCGGTTGCGGCGCGGTCGGCTTGACCGGCCCCGGCGGCACCATTATGGTCGGTGGGTCCACCTCGGACCACATCCCCCGGCCGCAAGCAGAACACCTCACGAATCGACCATGCCGCACGCGGTGTGGCTGCAGCCCGGCTCACTCTCTTCCGGAGGCAGGCGATGGACATCGCCGAACTCAAGTCGAAGTCGATCGGCGAGCTTCATGACATGGCCGAAGAACTCGACATCCACAACTTCTCGGGCCTTCGAAAACAGGACCTGATCTTTCGGATCGAACAGAATCTCCTCGATTCCGACATCGTCCTCCGGGGCGAGGGCGTCCTCGAGATTCTGCCGGAGGGCTACGGCTTCCTGCGGAGTCAGGACTGGAACTACCTGTACGGCCCGGACGACATCTACGTCTCCCCGTCGCAGATCAAGCGCTTCGACATGCGGACGGGGGACACGATCCAGGGACGCGTGCGGCCGCCGAAGGAGGGAGAGCGTTACCTCGCGCTGTTGAAGGTGGAGACGCTCAACGGCGTGGACCCGGACAAGGCAAAGCACCGGATCGCGTTCGACAACCTCCGGCCGCGCTATCCGGAGGAACGGCTCGTCCTCGAGCAGGAGGACGGCGATGTGTCGATGCGGATTCTCGACCTTATCGCGCCGATCGGTAAGGGCCAGCGGAGCCTCATCGTATCGCCGCCCAAGGCCGGAAAGACGATTCTTCTGCAGAAGATCGCAAACGCGATCGTCGCGAACCAGCCGGACGCGAAGGTGATCGTACTCCTCATCGACGAGCGGCCCGAGGAAGTCACGGACATGGAGGAGAACGTTCCGGCCGAGATCATCTCATCCACGTTCGATGAACCGGCCGACCGTCACACGCAGGTGGCGGAAATGGTGATCGAGAAGGCCAAACGGCTGGTCGAATACCAGCACGACGTCGTGATCCTCCTCGATTCGATCACGCGCCTCGCGCGGGCCTACAACACGACGGTCCCCCACTCGGGCAAGATCCTCTCCGGCGGCGTGGATGCGAACGCGCTCCACCGGCCGAAGCGCTTCTTCGGCGCGGCGCGAAACATCGAGGAGGGAGGCAGCCTCACGATCATCGCGACGGCGCTGATTGAGACGGGCAGCCGGATGGACGAGGTCATCTTCGAGGAATTCAAGGGCACGGGGAACAGCGAAGTTCTGCTGGACCGCCAGATCTCCGACAAGCGGATCTACCCCGCGATCGACCTCAACCGCTCGAGCACGCGCAAGGAGGAACTCCTCCTGAACGAGGTCGAACTCAACCGGATGTACCTGCTGCGGAACTTCCTCTCCGACATGCCGCCGGCCGAGGCGATTCAGTTCATGATCGAGCGGCTGCAGCGTACGGACACGAACCAGGAGTTCCTCGACTCGATGGCGGGCGGATAGCCGAACTCGCGGCTCGCGGGCGCCGTCTGCACGGGCGCCGTCTCACGGCGTCTCCAGCCAGCGGTCGTCCAGCACGTCCAGCAGCGCCGAGTGCGTCGCCTCGCCCACCGTCAGCGTCACGCGGTACGTGCCCGGCGACACGGGCAACCCGGCCCCGCCCTGACCCTGGAGTCCCGGGTTCATGCGCAGATTCCAGGCCACGCGGTTCAGGCCCGGCCGGCCGGTCCCCTCCATTTCGCGCACGACCTTCCCGGTGGCGAGTTCCGAGACCTCGATCGACACATCGGCCGGAGAACCCAGGTAGTACTGGATCATCGTACCGGCCGGTGCGCTCTCGCCCGTCCAGTTCTTGTCCCCCGTGACGGAGCGGCTGCGCCGGATGTCGTTCTTCCAGAGGACGGAGGGGCGCGGCTCGAAGAGATGGGCGTCGCTCGCCAGGACACTGTCGGTCATCGCCTGGAGGGCCGTGACGTCGTCGAGGATGTAGACGCTGCGTCCGTGCGTCGCGAGCACGAGGTCGTTCTCGCGGGGGTGGACGAGCACGTCGTCGATCCGGACCACGGGCAGGTCCGGCATGAAATCGTGCCACGTGCCGCCCTCATCGAATGAGACGTGGAAGCCGAACTCGGTGCCGACGTAGAGCAGACGCGGGTTCCGCGGATCCTGCCGGACCGTGTTCACGTTTCCGAACGAGGGCAGATTCGACGAGATGTCCTCCCACGTCGCGCCGTAGTTGCGCGTCACGTACACGTAGGGGCGCAGGTCGCCGTTCTTGTGCCCGTCGATCGAGACGTACGCGGTCTCGGCGTCCGCGTGCGAGGCTTCCACGCGGGACACGTAGTGCCGCGTCGTACCCCCGGGGAGGTTGCGGCTGACCTCGGTCCAGGTCGCGCCGCCGTCGCGGCTCACCTGGATGTTGCCGTCGTCGGTCCCGGCCCAGAGAAGGCCCGGAACGAGGGGCGACTCGGCGATGGACGTCATGCTGCCCCACATCGAGACGCCGTCGTTTCGCGACAGGGTGCACTCCGTCCCGCGCTCGAACTGCGAGCAGCGCGGGATGCCGTTGGCCACCCCCATCACGACCTCGGCGTCCCGGTCAACGTCCTTCGAGAGATCCGGGCCCATCGTCCACGTCTCTCCACGGTCGCGCGACGTGAAGAACCGGTTGCCGCCCGCGTGAAGGATGCGCGGGTTGTGGGGCGAGAGGAGGAACGGCGTGTTCCAGTTCCACCGGATTTCGGTGTCGACCGACGGAACCGGGGCGATGTTGGTGTCCACCGGGTCCTCTTCATCCGGGACCCGCGGCGTGATGGGGCGCGAGACACCCTCGTGCAGATCCACGCGCCGGAGACGCCCGTTCTGTGACTCCACGAACACGATCGCCGGGTCCGTCGGGTCGACCTGCGTGTAGAACCCGTCCCCACCGCCGACCCGATACCAGTCCTGCGACAGGATCGGCCCCGAGCGCACCGAACTCGGCCCGCACCAGGTCCCGTTGTCCTGGAGACCGGTGCACACGTAGTAGGGGCGCCGCATGTCCACGGAGGCGTGATAGGGCTGCCCGACGGCCGAGGGGCGTAGCGATTCCCAGGTCTCGCCCTGGTCCCAACTCACGTCGACCCCCCCGTCGTTGCCGATCACGAGGTGGTCGTGGTCGGCCGGATCGATCCAGAACGCGTGCTGGTCCACGTGGCCGTACCCGCTCAGCACCTCCCAGGTGCGGCCGCCGTCGCGTGACTTCGACACCCGCTGGTCCACGGTATAGACGAGATCCGGATCCTCGGGGGAGACGCGGATCTGGCTGAAGTACATGGGGCGTCCGTTCTCGTTGCTCCGGAACTCCCAGCTGCGACCCTTGTCCGGCGATCGCCAGACCCCGGACCACTGGGGATCGGGCGGGAGCGAATCGACCCTCGCGAGCCGGCGCCATTCGTCCTGCTCCTCTTCGGAGAGCGGCGACTCCCGGTCCGCGGCGACTTCGATCTGGGCGTAGACGACATCGGGATCGGCAGGCGTCATGGCGAGCGCGATGCGGCCCAGGGTGCCGGCGGGCAGTCCGGCTCCCTCGACGGGCGACCAGCTATCTCCGCCGTCCCCGGACCGCCAGATGCCGCTTCCCGGCCCACCGCCCACGAAACAGCACACGGTGCGTCGACGCTGATAGGTGGAGGCAAACAGGACGTCGGGATTGGAGGGGTCCATGACGAGGTCCGTCGCGCCGGTGTCGTCATCGACCGCGAGCACGTGGCGCCAGCTCGCTCCTCCGTCGGTGGACTTGAACACGCCGCGCTCGATGTTGGGGCCGAAGAGATGGCCGACCGCGGCCACCCACACGACATCCGGGTTCGTCGGGTGGACGAGGACGCGTGCGATGCTCTGCGTCTCCCGGAGTCCGGAATGCGCGAACGTGGCGCCGCCGTCGGTGCTCTTGTAGACCCCGTAACCGAACGATGAACTCTGCCGGTTGTTCGCCTCGCCCGTACCCACGTAGAGGACATCGGGATCGGAGGGCGCGAGGGCGAGGGCGCCGATGGAGTGCGTCTCGAAGCTGTCGAAGATCGACTCGAATGTCGTCCCGTTGTTCGTCGTCTTCCACAGACCGCCGGTCGCGAAGCCGACGTAGAAGATCCGCGTGTCGTCGGGGTGGACCGCGAGGTCGTCGACGCGGCCGCCCTGTCCGGTCGGGCCGATGGACCGCCACCGGAACCCCTGGAGCAGAGGATGCCCGGAGGCGTTGACGACGCCCTCCGCGTCTCCATCCGGCGCTCCGTCCTGGGCGTGAACCGGCGGCGGCAGCGTGAGCACGGCCGCAAACAGCGCGAGGACGATCAGCGAGGGGGCGCGTGTGCGCGATGCGTATGGCATGGGATCTTTCTCTCGGTACGGATCAGGGTGGCGACCCGGCATTATCCGACAGGGCGTCGGAGTCTGTCAAAGCCCGAACCGCGGAGGATCCGGCGAAACGGACGGCGACTTGCCCGCGGGACCGTGGAAAAGCATGCTGCGGAGTGCCGCGCGACTGGAGGGTCCATGCCGATATACGAGTACCGGTGCCGCGAGTGCTCACACGAGTTCGAACTCCTCGTGCGGGGCCCCATGACGCCCGCGTGCGCTGCGTGCGGGAGTGAGGAGCTGGATCGACTCATCTCCCTTCCACGCGTCCACTCCGACGCCCGCAAGGAACGGTCGCTCGCCGCGGCGAAGAAGCGCGACGCGAAGCTCGGGAGCGAACGCACGCGAGCGCAACGGGAGTACGAACTGAGCCACAACGACTGATCCGTGCGGCGGACGCGCCGCGACATGCGAATGCGGTGGGTCCGTGAAACGGGCGGTGCGAGGCGGACGGGCGAGGCGGACGGAGATGGCGGGATGACGGAAACCTACGCGCAGGCGCTGGCCGAACACGGGATCGACGACGTACAGCCCCTCTATCGACGACTCCTCCTGCGGTTGAAGACGCTCGATGGCGGGGCCTACGAGCGCGCCGTCGCTCGCTACCGGTCGGACGTCGAAGGCGTGACGGCTGGCAGCGAGGCGCTGGCGGCGTGGCTTTCCTACGGTGCGTGGCTGGCTTCGAGCCTGGAGCCAGGGGGACTCTTCACGATTTCGGAGGAAGGACTCGCGTCGCGCGCGCCGGATCCGTTCCCGACGGGTGCCATGCTGATCCATCTGCCCGATGCGGCGAACCGCAGGGGCTTCGTGATCGCCATGCCCGCGGCCCCGTCCGAAGCGCAGCGCGCCACGGCCGAACTGCTGTGTGAGTAGGGGTCCCACCGGCCGGGGCCGGCGCGGGATGACGATGACGAGGATGGCTGAGGTGGAAGAGGAGGCACGGCAGTGACGCAAGGCACCCTGCAGCACGAACGCATCGAACGCCGCGCCCTTGAGCAGGAGATGCGCGAGTCGTTCATCGACTACTCGATGAGCGTCATCGTGCAGCGCGCGCTCCCGGATGCCCGCGACGGCCTGAAGCCGGTTCATCGCCGGATCCTGTACGCAATGCTGGAAGAGGGGATGCGCCCCTCGCGGCCGCACAAGAAGAGCGCGACGGTCGTGGGCGACGTGCTGGGCCGGTATCACCCGCACGGGGATGGCGCCGTATACGACACCATCGTCCGCATGGTCCAGGACTTCTCGCTGCGCTATCCGCTCATCGACGGCCAGGGCAACTTCGGCTCGATCGATGGCGATTCCGCGGCCGCCTATCGCTACACGGAAGTGCGGATGACGTCGGTGGCGATGGATCTCCTCGCCGACATCGAGCGCGACACCGTCGACATGCGGCCCAACTTCGACGGGCGCCTGACCGAACCGGCGGTTCTGCCCTCCCGGCTGCCGCACCTCCTGCTGAACGGCAGCGACGGGATCGCGGTCGGCATGGCGACGAAGATCCCGCCGCACAACGCCGGGGAACTCCTCGCCGCGGTCGACCACCTCGTCGCGAACCCGCAGTGCGACAGCGAGGAACTGCTCGCCCGCCTGCCCGGGCCGGACTTCCCGACGGGCGGATACATCTGGGGCCGGGCCGGCATCGAGTCCGCCTACCGGACCGGGCGCGGACGACTCGACATGCGCGCCAAGGTCCACCTCGAGGAGGGCAGGTTCGGGAAGAGTTCGCTGATCGTCACCGAACTCCCCTACCAGGTGAACAAGACTCGCGTCATCGAGCAGATCACGAGGCTCGTGCGCGCCGGGCGTGCCGACGCGATCACCGACCTGCGCGACGAGTCCGACCGCGACGGGATCCGGCTCGTGATCGAGCTCAAGCGCGACGCGGAGCCGAAGAGGGTGCTCGCAACCCTGTTCAAGAAGACGCAGCTCCGGTACACGTTCGGCGTCATCATGCTCGCCCTCGTCGATGGCAAGCCCGAGGAGCTGGATCTGAGGAGGGTCCTCGGTACCTGGATCGACCATCGCCTCTCCGTCATCAGGCGCGGCGCGGCGCATGACCTCGCGCGCGCCCGGGATCGCGCGCACGTCGTCGAGGGGCTGCGCACGGCGCTCGACGAAATCGATCGCGTCATCGACATCATCCGCGGCTCAAGGACGCCGCCCGACGCGCGGGAGAAGCTCCTCTCGGCGTTCGACCTCACGGCGCGGCAGGCGGACGCGATCCTCGCGATGCGGCTGGTGCGGCTGACGGGCCTGGAGCGGGACAAGCTGGCGGAGGAACTGAGGGCGCTGCGAGAGGAGATCACGCGCCTGACCGCCCTTGTGGAGGACGAGACGTCCCGGCGGGGCTTCCTGAGAGAGGAGATCCGGGATCTCGCGCACCTCTACAACGACCCGCGGCGGACGGAGATCCTCGACGGCGACGGGGAGTTCCGGCTGTCGAAGGGTGGCGGCGGCGAGGCGCAGCTGGTGCTCGTGAGTCGCGGCGGCTACGTGAAGGCGCAGCCCGCCGCGACAGGAGGAGGGATGGCGGGCGCCGAAGTGCTGTCAACCCGCGAGGGCGACTTCGCGCGCCATGCCTTCCTGGCGCGGGGGACGCATACGCTCCTCGCGGTCACGGCCCGTGGCAACGCGCATGCGCTACCCGTGTCGGCGCTGCCGCGGGGCACGCGGAGCTCCCGGGGCCGTCACCTCGAGGAGTTCATCGAGCTGGAGCCGGGAGACGAGATCGTCGCGCTGCTCGCGGTCGAGATGTTCGCCGATGACCGATTCCTCGTGGTGGCCACAAGACGGGGTCACGTGAAGCGCTCGGCGCTGTCCGGGTACGCGAACGCTCGCAGCGCGGGCATCATCGCAGCCGGGCTCGCGCGCGGCGACGAGATCGCGGCCGCGTTCGTCACCGAAGGGAGCAGTGACCTCCTGTTCGCGACGCGATCCGGCCAGGCAATCCGCTTCCCCGAGTCCGCCATTCGAACGATGGGGCGCACGGCCCGCGGAGTTAAAGCCATCGAGCTCGCGTCCGGCGATGTGGTGGTCGCGGCGGCGGCTCCGCGCGCGGATTCCGATCTGCTCGTGGCGACGTCCGCCGGGTACGGCAAGCGGATCCCGTTCACCGAATTCAAGGTCCAGGGCCGGGCGGGCAAGGGCTTCACCATCCTCCCCGAGCGAGCGCGGACCGGCGGTCTCGTCGGATTCGCGGAGGCGCACGACGCGGACGAGTTGGCCTGGGAACTGTCCGATGGGTCCGTAGAGGCGACATCGGCGGCCAGCGTGATCCGTCGCTCACCCCGCGAGGCCGGGCGCCCGGCCGTGCGGCTGCCGGCCGGCGTTGCGGTCGGGGCGGTGCACCCGATGCACTCGGGACGCCGTGTGCGCACCGGACCTCCTTCCCACGGAGAAGCCGGCGAGGATGCCTTTCGGGAACTGCCCTCGGGCGGTAAGGATTCGCAGGCCCAGTTGGAGTTCGAAGCATAGGGAGAGTCCATGCGAAGACTCTGTGTGATGTTGGCGGTGTCCGTGCCCGTCGCGTGCGGCGGCGGGGCGGCGGAAGACAGCGGTGGGACTCCGGTAGCCGCGGCGCCGGATGACACCGCGGCCATGCACGCCGCGCGGCTGGCCGAGAGTCTCGGTGGACGGGAGGCCTGGGATCGAACGCGATACCTGTCGTTCCGCTGGATCGTGGAACGCGACGGCGAGATCGTGGCGAACCGCGAACATTCGTGGGACCGCTACGATGGACGATATCGCATCGCCTATGCGGTGGACGGAACGCCGCATCTGCTCCTCTTCAACGTGAACGAGGTCGAGCCGCACCCCGAACTCGAGAAGGTCCCCGCCGGACGCGCCTGGGTCGGGGGTGAGGAACTGGCCGGCGCGGCCCGGGACTCCGCGCTCCGCCGCGGCTACGGCGCCTTCATCAACGACACGTACTGGGCGATCATGCCGTTCAAGTGGGACGACCCGGGCGTTCACCTCGCCTACCAGGGGACGCGTACCCTCTCCGACGGCGAGGCGTACGAGGTGATCCACCTCAGCTTCGACCAGGGCCTGGGTACCACGGAAGACCAGTATTGGGGTTTCCTCGACGAGTCGGGACGCATGATGGCCTGGCAGTACCACCTGGGGCGGGCGGACGGTCCCGGAGAGGTCATCTGGTGGTCCGACTGGCAACCGGTCGGCGGCATCCGGTTCGCCATGACGCGGCTCCTCGATGGCGGCAACCGCTTCATCTACTTCGAGGATGTGGCCGCGGGTGAGACGGTGCCCGACGGACGCTTCGATCCTCCGACGCCTTGAGCGAGCAAGCATCCGGCCTGACCGCGCCGGACTCGATCTCCGCGAGCACCGAGGAGGGACAGCAATACCGCAGCGGCGTGTACAAGCCGCTCGACGAGAGCGCCCTGCCCGACGCGCCGGACACCGACGCCTTTCCCGACCCCGGTCACGGCCGCCCATTCAAGTTCGTCCGCCGCATGTCGCGCGTGCCCCGGCTCAGGCACATCATCGGTCCCTCCGTGATCGCGCTCGGCATGGGCCTGGGAAGCGGCGAGTTCCTCCTCTGGCCCAACCTCGTGGCGGCCAACGGGTTCTCGATCTGGTGGCTGTTCTGGATCGGCGTCGTGACCCAGTTCGTCGTCATCGGCGAGATCGAACGCTGGACGATCGCCACCGGCGAGTCGACGTTCGCCGGCATGGCGCGGCTCGACCGGCTGGGGTTCTGGCCCTGGCTCTTCCTGGTCGCGACGCTGGCCAGCTTCTTCTGGCCCGGTTGGGCGTCGCAGTCCGCCGAGTTCGTGGGTCAGATCGTGGTCCTCGTCGGGGGGCCGCAGATCCAGTGGCAACCGATGGCGCTGCTCATGCTCGCCTGCATCTGGTTCGGGCTCGCGGTCTCCCGCATCGTCTACAATGTCCTCGAGCGCTGTGAGATCGCCCTGGTGGCGGGGTTCTTCCCCCTCCTCGCGATCACGCTCCTCGTGGTCGGGTTCGTTCCGTCCCACCTCCTCGAACTGGCGGTCGGCGCCGCCTCGTTCGGGAGCGCCCCGGCTGAACTGTTCACCGGAGATCAGTTTCCGACGCTGATCCTCGCGGTCGCGTACGCCGGCACCGGGGGCACGCTGCTCCTCGCACAGTCGCTCTGGCTCCGCGACAAGGGCTTCGGGATGGCGCGGTTCCAGGGACGGATCGCCGGCATCCGCGGGCGCAACGAGAACATCAGCACGACCGGGTTCGTCTTCGACACGAACGACCCGACCCAGCTCGGACGTTTCCGCGGCTGGATGCGGGTCGTCCACCAGGAACTGCTCGTCACCTTCGTGTTCCTGACGCTACTGAGCGTCGTCATCACGTGCATGCTCGTCGCGGCGACGCTGGGCACGGACAGCCCGGAGATCGCGGGCGATCTGACCACCATGGTGACGCTGCAGGGCGAAGCGATCGAACGTGTCGGCGGACTGTGGCTCCGGGTTGCCTTCCTGCTCGGGGGATCGTTCGTCATCTTTTCGACCCAACTGGCGATCCTCGACACCGTCACCCGCATCACGGGCTGCATCTTCTTCGAGCGCTTCGGATACAGGACACGCTTCTTCACCCAGAAGCGTACGTTTCTGGTGTTTTTGACGATCTTCGTGCTGGCGGCGATGGGGATCATTACCGCGTCATGGATCGGCGGGGAGGCGCTGGATGTGCTGCAGCCCGACTTCCTGCTCCTCATCGCCGGGCCGTTCACGATGTCCAGCATGTTCCTGTTCACGCTCGTCATCGGCTACATGAACGTGCGCCGACTCCCGGCCGAGTTGGGGCCTCCGACCTGGAAGCGGTGGAGTCTACTGTGGGCCGCGGTACTGTGGGGATGGTTCACGGCTGAACAGTTGTCGCGAACGACGATGCTGGTCGCCGGAGTGGCGCCGCAGTTCCAGGAGTCGCTGGCGATACACCCGATCCGCATCGTGTTCTACGCGCTGTGGCTGGGGTCGCTGGTGTGGTTCGCCGCACGCACTCTTCCGGGACGGGCAACGGGAGGGGCCTGACCGGAAGGGACGGATCGCCGCCGCACCCCGCCTGTCAGGCTGTGGGTTCCGGCACCGCCTGCGCCATCTTTTCGGACATCTCCTCCGCGCTCTTCATCTGCGAGAGATCGAGCGTGAAGTCGGGGCGTTCGACGGGAGACAGCTTGTCCAGCAGCTCGCGGATCTCCCGGGGCGCCAGGCCGGCCGCCCTGAGGTCCTCCTTCGTCGCGACGCCCTCGGCGTGGATCGACTCCGACCCGGCGTCCGCCCGCAGCAGGCTTCGGAGCACCTCGAGTTCTGCCGCGCTCAGCCGCGCCCCCAGCACCTCGTAGTCGACCCACGCCTCGTAGCTGAGCGGCGCGACCCGCTGCAGCATGCCCGCCATCACCCGCCCGTACTCCTGGATTTCCCACTGGGCGTGCGAGTCCACCCGCAGTCGAAGAAAGTGCAGGAGGTTGTGCAGGTCGATCTTCCAGTACCACTGCGTATAGGTGGAGAGAGGGAGGTCGATCCGCGCGAGTTCCCGGGCGACGTCTTCGGACAGCAGCCAGTCGTAGGCATGGGCCGCTTTGCTCCGCAGCTTCTCCCACTGGTCGATCGCGCTGCGGTACAGGTCATCCGGGGCGGGATCCGTCTCGCGGCCCTGGTTGTTCAGGCGGCTCTGATAGGCGAACTGCTCGTGGTCCGGCTTGTAGAACAGCAGCGGCAGGAGGCTGTAGCGGGCGCTGAGTTCGTTGACGGACGCCGTGCGGTGTCGGATCCACTGCCGCGCCACGAACATCGGCATGGAGCAGTGGAACTTGAACTCGACCATCTCGCTCGGCGTCGTGTGCGCGTGGCGCCGCAGATACCGCACGAGACCGCGCGTCTGGCTGACGCGGCGCGTGCCGGCCCCGTAGCTGACGCGAGCCGCCGCCTCCACGTCGGCGTCCGAGCCCATGTAGTCGACGAGCGCGACGAACCCGTGATCCAGGACGGGGAAATACCCGCCGAGGATCTCCTCGGCCGCGGGGACGGTCGGTCTCCTGGTCGTCTCCATGAGCTACCCGTGCCGCTGCAGGGGGGTGTTGTCGGCCAGAATATCAGTTCGTGAGCACGCGGGCGACCGCGCGCCGCCACCCGGAATAGAGCGTGTCGCGCTTCTCCGCGTCCATGGCGGGCCGCCACGCGCGGTCGTGTCGCCACAGCGCCGCGACTTCCCTCAGATCCGCGAACACGCCCGCGCCGAGGCCGCCCAGCATCACCGCCCCCAGCGCGGTGGTCTCGGTCACGACGGGGCGTCCGATCTCAAGGTCGAGGATATCGGCGAGAAACTGCATCGCCCAGTCGTTGCGCGTGAACCCGCCGTCCACGCGCAGCGTCGCGGGGCGCGGCGCTCCGTCGGCCCGCATCGCGTCGATCAGCTCGCGTGACTGGTAGGCGACCGCCTCCAGCGCCGCGCGGGCGATCTGGGCCCGCCCCGTGTCGCGCGTCATCCCCAGCAGGGCGGCACGGGCGTTCGGATCCCAGTGGATCCCGCCCAGCCCGACGAAGGCGGGGACCAGTACGACCCCGCCCGTCGAGTCCACCGAACGGGCCAGAGCCTCCGTCTCGGCGGCGTCGGCGATGATCCCCAACCCATCGCGCAGCCACTGAACCGAGGCGCCCGCGACGAAGATGCTGCCCTCGAGCGCGTACGTGCGTTCCCCCTCGAGTTGCCAGGCGACCGTTGTGAGCAGGCCGTGACGCGAGGCGAGTCGCTCCGCTCCCGTGTTCAGCAGCGCAAACGCGCCCGTCCCGTAGGTGAACTTCATCCCGCCCGGGTCGAACGCCGCCTGTCCGAACGTCGCCGCCTGCTGGTCGCCGGCCACGCCCCGCAACGGGATCGCGCGGCCGAAGAGTCCGGCGGACGTCTCCCCGAAATCGCCGGCCGAATCGCGCACCTCGGGCAACACGGAGGCGGGCACACGCAGCAGTTCGAGCAACTCCGGGTGCCACCGGCCCTCATCGATGTCGTAGAGGAGCGTCCGCGACGCGTTCGACGCATCCGTCGCGTGCACGCGCCCTCCGGTCAAACACCAGAGCAGCCAGGTGTCGACCGTCCCGAAGATGAGTTTGCCCTGCCCGGCCGCCTCACGCGCTCCCGGCACGTGGTCGAGGATCCACGTCAGCTTCGTTCCGGAGAAGTACGGATCGAGCCGCAAGCCGGTGCGGCGCTCGATCAGCCCCTCGTGTCCGGCATCGCGAAGCGCGGCACACTCCTTCGCCGTCCGCCGGTCCTGCCACACGATCGCCGGGTGAATCGGCCTGCCGCTCGCGCGTTCCCAGACCACGGTCGTCTCGCGCTGGTTCGTGATGCCGATCGC
>JAPPBA010000167.1 GCA_026705295.1 Candidatus Palauibacter australiensis | reverse complement strand
GTACGTGTCCGCCGTCCCGTCCCCGCTCCGGTCGAGCGACGGGAACGACACGATCTCCACCGACTGGATCACCGGCTCGTCGCTCGCCACCACGATGTCGAACGTCTGCACCGCGGTGTCCATCGGATCCGGCGTGTCGCCCTCGTTCGCCCCGTCGAGATCCTCCGCCTTGTACGTCACCGTGTAGCTGCCCGCCACCGTCGGCGTCCCCGAGATGGTCCGCGTCGCGTCGTCGAAGGTGAGGCCCGGCGGAAGGCCGCTCACCGTGTAGAAGTAGGGGTTGGCCATAACAGTCCCCAGCGGCGACGTGTCTCCGCCCGTCGCCGCCGGAAGCACCAGGTCCGTGATCGCCTCGTTCACCGCGTAGCTCTGACCGCTCGCCGTCGACGAGAAACTCGGCGCGCCAACCGTGTTCGCACTGGTTACCCCGTTGAGTATCATGTGCGTGCTGGCCGACGCGCCGTGCGGGTCGGTGGCCGTTATGTCGACGCGCATGGTCGTATGCTGAAACGCCGTGAAGCCGCTAAAAAACACCTGTCCGTCACTTGTCGTGGTCGGCTGGACTACCCGGGGAGTGCCACCGAAAAAGCGCATGTTGGCCGGCTGCGTGTACGAGATCGAGATGATCAGGGCGTCGGCATCCCGGTCGTCGAACATGGTGATAATTCGATTTCGCCCGCTGCACGCATCCGGCCACTCCGTCGTTTCCGTCCCCCTCGTTACCAGATTCCCCTGACTGACGGTGGTGCCGGAAGCCATACTGAGGGTCCCCCACGGCGTGGCGAGATCGCCCTTGACCGCGCAGAAAACACTACCTGGCGGATCCTCCACCACGCGCGGCGCGTTGTTCGTCGCCGGTGCCGCAGCCGTCGTCTGGCTCCCCGACGTGGACCACGGGCCCTCGCCGTTCGCGTTCGCCGCGCGCACCTGTACCCGGTACGCGGTGTTCGCGAGAAGGCCCCGGATCGTGTCCGCCGTCGCCGTTCCCGGGTCCGGTAGGCCCGGCACGCCCTCCGTCACCCAGTCCGACTCCGAATCCGGGTCCATCGAGCCCTTGAAGTACCGAAGGTCATAGTCCGTGATCGCCACCGCGCTCGCCGCTGCCGACCAGCTCACCTTCAAGCTCCCCGACGTCGGCCCCTTCTCCACCGTCACCGTGCCCGGCGCGCCCGGCGGATCCGTAGCGAGAATGTCCCCCGTCACCGCGATGACGAACGTCTGCACCGCGGTGTCCATCGGATCCGGCGTGTCGCCGTCGTCGTCCCCGTCGAGGTCCTCCGCCTTGTAGGTCACCGTGTAGCTGCCCTGCACCGTCGGCGTCCCCGAGATCGTCCGCGTCGCGTCGTCGAAGGTGAGGCCCGGCGGAAGGCCGCTCACCGTGTAGAAGTAGGGGTTGGCCATAACAGTCCCCAGCGGCGACGTGTCTCCGCCCGTCGCCGCCGGAAGCACCAGGTCCGTGATCGCCTCGTTCACCGCGTAGCTCTGACCGCTCGCCGTCGACGAGAAACTCGGCGCGCCAACCGTGTTCGCACTGGTTACCCCGTTGAGTATCATGTGCGTGCTGGCCGACGCGCCGTGCGGGTCGGTGGCCGTTATGTCGACGCGCATGGTCGTATGCTGAAACGCCGTGAAGCCGCTAAAAAACACCTGTCCGTCACTTGTCGTGGTCGGCTGGACTACCCGGGGAGTGCCACCGAAAAAGCGCATGTTGGCCGGCTGCGTGTACGAGATCGAGATGATCAGGGCGTCGGCATCCCGGTCGTCGAACATGGTGATAATTCGATTTCGCCCGCTGCACGCATCCGGCCACTCCGTCGTTTCCGTCCCCCTCGTTACCAGATTCCCCTGACTGACGGTGGTGCCGGAAGCCATACTGAGGGTCCCCCACGGCGTGGCGAGATCGCCCTTGACCGCGCAGAAAACACTACCTGGCGGATCCTCCACCACGCGCGGCGCGTTGTTCGTCGCCGGTGCCGCAGCCGTCGTCTGGCTCCCCGACGTGGACCACGGGCCCTCGCCGTTCGCGTTCGCCGCGCGCACCTGTACCCGGTACGCGGTGTTCGCGAGAAGGCCCCGGATCGTGTCCGCCGTCGCCGTTCCCGGGTCCGGTAGGCCCGGCACGCCCTCCGTCACCCAGTCCGACTCCGAATCCGGGTCCATCGAGCCCTTGAAGTACCGAAGGTCATAGTCCGTGATCGCCGACGTGCTCGACGGAGCCGCCCAGCTCACCGCCAGGCTCCCCGACTTCGACCCCTTCGCCACCGTCGGCTGCCCCGGCGTGGACGGCCGCAGCGCCACGGTATTCACCGTGCCGCTGACCCGGATCAGCATGGGCCCCTCCAGCATGGTCCACGTCCCGTCCGAAGTGGCGTCTCGGCGCACGGAGTTGTTCGCGATGCTCCACCCCGCCGCGGCCGAGTCCTCGGAGGTCGACTGCGTGCGGTCGACCGACCCGAGGTTCGCTTCCACGACGACGAAATACGTCGTTTTGGCCCTGAGCAGGGCGCCGGCCGGAGCGGTGAACGTATTGTTGCCGCTGATCACCGACGTCGGATTGGTCAGCGTGGCGACGAGGCCGGTCCCCGCGGGCACCCCTGACCGCTCTACCCTCACCGTCACGTTGCTTGCGCGGGCGGCGAAACTCACCTCCACGCTCGTGAGGGTGTAGCCGTGCGTGTTCGAGCCCGTCGTGAATCCCTGCGCCATATCCACGGCTGCAAGGTTCGAGGTGGCCCCGGACGTCTGCCCGATGTTGCTCACGAGCACGCTCTGCGCCGACGCGGGCACCGCCGACGCGGCGAATGCCAGCACGGCGAGGGCGAGGCCCGCCGCCCGCCGCCCATCGACGATCGCTTCCACGGTGTACTTGATCACCGCCGCACCCCCCCGGATCCGGATCAGGAACTCGCGCCTGTGCTCCGCGCGCCATAAATCGCGCGCGGTGCGAACGCGGGACGTGTTTTCAGAATGTTTTCTATGCGAATAAGGCCGGTGCCACAACTCCCAAATATTGGGGGGAATGCCCCCTGTTTTGGGGGATTGATGGGAAGCGTATCTTCCCGTGTGTGAAGCGGTTAGGGGGTAGGATGTTTTCCGTCTCGCCGTGAATCGCGGGCCGCGAACGTACAGCCAGACGACTTACTTCAATTCATTACAGGGGCAAGCGCGGCGGAGGGTTCCGGTCCGGTCGTGCCGCCGGCACCGAGGCCGAGGCCGAGTTGGGCGCCGAGGGTGAAGCGGGGGCCTGTGGTCGAGTGGTTGAGGGAGGCGGACCAGTTGAGGAGGCGGCCGCCGGGGATTCGGAGGCCGTAGTTGCCTCGGATGTCGAGCGCCCACGGGTCGCGGGTGTTCGCGGCCGGGTCGCCGGCGTTCACGGCCGGGTCGCCGTCGGCTGACGCTGCGGGGGCGTAGCGGCTGTAGATCTGCTCCTGCCACAGGGCATCGCCGCCGGCGACGGCGTCGCCCCAGCGCGGGGACATGGAGAGAGACAGGCCCTCGCCGCCGGGGTTTCCGAGGCTGAGGGTGAGGCCGAGTCCGCGCTCCTCGTAGCCGGCCACGGAGTGGACGGCGAGGAGGCGGCCCTGCGCGTCGATGCGCAGGAACCCGGCCTGGGCGCGCAGGCCGCCGGTGAGTTCGAGGCCGGTGCCGGGTTGTCCGGCGCCGCCGTCGCGCCTCACGTGGGCCTCTCCGAACGGTGCGAGCGTGAGCCCGCCGAGCCGGATCTGCTGGGACAGATCGGCGCCGAAGCGCACCTGGTTCACGGCGGCCGTCTGGCCGTCGAGGGTCTCGGCGCCGGCATCGGTGGCGAGTTCTGCCCAGCCCGCGTCGGCGCGCAGTCCGAACTCGAACCCTCCGCCCGCGGCGAGCCGCCGGCGCAGTTCGACGAGGCCGAGGCGCAGGCCGAGTCCGCTGGTTTCGGTGCGGCCGGAGTCGCGCACGTTGTCCGCGTCGCCCCAGCCGGCGCCGGCCGTGGCCCACAGCGAGGTCCCGCCGCTCGACCACTGCAGGTAGGGGTGTACCGCGACGAGCCGGGTCTCGAGCGAGCCGTTCGCCCGGCCGGCGCGCCAGTCGCCGGTGCCGCGGCTGCGGGCCACGGCGAGGCCGAGCATCCAGTGGTCGCTGAGCCATGTGTCCACGCCGACGTAGCCGGTCTGCAGCTCGCCGTCGTAGTCGCTCGCGCCGGAGGGCGCGCCCTGGAACGTCTGCACGTCGCCCTGTCCCCAGAGCTGGAAGCGGAGGCCGCCCCCGCCGCCGCCGGCCTCCTGGCCGCCGCCGAAGGCGAACTGGAACTCGGAGCCGCGGAACGGATCGCGTCCGCCCTGGAAGCGGGGGACGAGGTCGCCGAAGCGGAAGAGATCGCCGAGGCTGGTGCCGTCGCCGGAGCCGTCCCGCCCGGCAGCCTGCGGGTCGCCCGTTGCGCCTCTGGATGCGCCAGCACCCATCGGTGCGCCCGTTGACGTCATAGCGGCTCCGCCGGCGCCCGGTGTGCCGAGCCCGGCGCCCGTGCCGAACCCGGTGCCGCCACTGAACCCGGTCGCGGCCATGGGTGCGCCAGCGCCGGGGGCTGCCTGCGAGTAGGCGCGCGAGGTGATGCCGGAGAGCCAGCCGGACCACATGCGCTCGGCCTCGGCGCGTGCCGCGCCCGTCCCGAGCGGGACCTTGCGGCCCATGAGCGTGAGTCCCGACGCCTCCGTGCGGCTCGCCGACGTCCGGCGGCCGAGCGTCATGCGGACGCTCGCCAGGTGCGAACGCGCCATTCCCGCCATCGCGTGCGACACCACGTCGCGCGCCGCCCGGTCCGACACGCCCACGGCCACCGTCTGCGTCGCCATCAGGCCGCCCGCATCGGCCGCGGTCACCGTCACCTCCGCCGTCCCGTAGCCCGCCGGCACGAGCGTCAGCACGCTCCCGGCGACCGTCGCCTCGACCACCGACGGGTTCGACGAGGAGGCCCGGTACTCGAGCGCGTCGCCGTCCGTGTCGGAGAAGAACGGGCTCAGTTCGATGCTCGCCGGCTCACCGCCCTCATCGAGCGACTGGCTCGGGATCGTCCCCACCGCCGCCGGCGCGTCGTTGACCGGCATGACCGTCAGCTCGACGGAGGCCGACGCCGTCCCGCCGTTGCCGTCGTCCACCGTGTACGCGAACGCGTCCGTGCCGTGCCAGTTCGCCGCCGGCGTGTACCGCACGCCGCCCGCGGCGACTTCCGCCGTCCCGTTCTCGGGCGCGGTCACCGACGACACCCGCAGGCCATCGCCGTCGGGGTCCGTGTCGTTGGCCAGCACGGCCACCGTCACCGGCTCGTCCTCGAGCGTCGTCGCCTGGTCGTCGGCCGCCTCCGGCACGTCGTTGACCGGCGTCACCGTCACCTCGACCGACGCCTCCGCCGTCCCGCCGTTGCCGTCGTCCGCCACGTACGTGAACGAGTCCATCCCGTGCCAGTTCGCGGCCGGTGTGTAGCGCACCCCGCCGCCCGAGATCGCGGCCGTCCCGTTCGAAGGCGCCGTCACCGACGTCACGCGCAGGCTGTCGCCGTCGATGTCCGTGTCGTTGGCCAGCACGTCGATCTCGACCGCC
>JAPPBA010000166.1 GCA_026705295.1 Candidatus Palauibacter australiensis | reverse complement strand
AGGTAGAGGACAGCGGTCGCGAGGCACACCCATACGAGCGTCACCTTGCCGCGCGACGCGACGGCCCGGACTCCGGAGGTCAGCCGTTCGATCTCACGGCTCAGCAGCCGTCGCCCCGCCGCCGCCCAGCGCCGGACCCGCGTCCCCCGCCTTGAAACCGCGTTGAGCGAGCGTCGGAGCAGCCGAACGGTTCGCTGCTGGGCCGCGACGGCCGAAATCAGCAGCCCGGCCAGCATCGCAATGACCGCCACCGCGACGACAAGCGCGATCAGCACGCCGCGCGACACGGCCTCGCCGGGCAGGAAAGCCAGCGCGGCGAGGCCGCCGAGCGAGAAAAAGAGCAGCGTGGCGACGAACGTCAGCAGTGAGCAGAGAATCGCCTCGGACAGGCGCGCTCCACGCCGGCATAGCACGTAGAGTTGCGCCGCGCCGCCGCCCGTCTGCGCCGGCGTGATCGCGCCCAGCAGCATGTTCGCCCAGTTCGCCCGCATGCAGTGCCAGAGCGAGACGTGCGAGAAGACGCGGCCGTCGAGCAGCAGGCGGTATCGGACGCCGCCCAGCGTAAAATCCAGCGCGAGCAGGGCCAGCAGGGCGACTGCGAATTCCGGGGTGATGCGGGCGAGGATGCTGTCGAGTTCCGAGGGAGGGCGCCACCGGACGAGCGCCACGAGTCCCAGCGCGGTGAGCCCGCCGAACGCGAGCGCGCCGACGATGAGCTTGCTTCGCGCGGGAATGGGGGAACTCGGTTGGGGACTCGCCACTCGTCCTTTCCTGGGGCCGGAGTAATCGCGCGCACAACCTATCGGCGGGAGTTCCGAAGGGACTACTACGCCTCGCGACGGGCGGTGAGATTCAGGGAGCCCGCGCGACCGTGAGCCGAGCGGGCGGTGTGCGCTGCATGCCTACATGCCGGCGCCGGCGATGGCCTCGCGGATCTTCTCGACGGTGAGCGCGGTCCGGTAGGCCTGGAGCCTGAGGCCGACCTCGATCGTCTTCTCCCTGGGGGCGATCGGGACGCCGTTGATCTTCGCGAGCCCCGCCTTCACGCGCTGGTCGTAGCGGACCACGGTGGGGTCGACCGTCATCATCAGACTCGTGATGCCGAAGCTGTCGTGAATGCCGTCGTTCTCCGTCTCCACGATTCCCAGCTCGGATTCGAGGAAGTCCCCGCCTCCGTATCGGTAGTACTCGGGGATGTGATGGGCGTGGGCGTCGTCCCAGCGCTCGTTGAGGCGCGCCGCGACGTTGGCCATCCCCTGCACGTTGCCGCCGCTGTCGCCGATGAAGACGATGTGCTCGAAGCCGTGTGCCCTCAGGCTCGACGCGACGTCGTCGAGCACCGCCTCGAAGGTCTCCTGGCGGAGCGAGATCGTGCCGGGGTAGCGCATGTGGCCGGAGGGTTCGTCGATGTCCCCTTCGGGAACGAGCTTCACGATCGGCGCGCAGAGCGCCTTGCCCAGCTCCCGGGCGATGGTCTCGCACGTCCCCTGCAACACGTAGTTGTGCTTGCCCGTCGCGACGTACGGCCCGTTCTGCTCGATCCCGCCCGTGGAGATGATCGCGATGTTGTAGCCATCGGCCATCATATCGCGGACTTCCATCCACGTGAGTTCCTCGATCCAGATCGAGTCGAACATCTCGATCGGGCGTTCCGAGACGAGTTCGGCGTCGATCCGGGCCTCGTATTCCGCCATGAGACGGGCGCGCTCCTCCGGCGTCATCTCCTGGTTCTGCGCCGTGGCTCCGGCCGGGACCGCGAGGGGGATCGCCAGCAGGGCGATCAGGACGGTCAGCCTCGAACGGGCGTGCGACATGGTTCTCCTCCTGTTTCCTCGTGCCGGGCCGGAAGCGGCCGGGACGGAGCCGGACCGGTTTGGCCGGACTACAACCGCGTGGTATTTCACGTCATATTCCGGGTGACGCTGCTTTCGGGTGACGCTGCTTTCGGGTGACGCTGCGGCGAACAAATGTCCGGTGCGGGGAAGCCGACCGGCAAGGGGACCACAACCATGGCAGATCGAAACGGGCGGCGAGCCGAGCCGGTCGCGATCATCGGGATGGCGTGCCGTTTCCCCGGCGCGTCGGGCATTCCCGCCTTCTGGCGCCTGCTCGAGGAGGGCGGAAACTCCGTCCAGGAAGGGGTCCCGGGGTCCGGCGTGGGGCGCTGGGGCCAGATCTTCGGGGACAACGCGGTCCTGAGCGATGGCTGCCGATTCGGCGCCTTCGTGGACGACATCGACCTGTTCGACGACGCGTTCTTCAGGATCTCGCCGGTCGAGGCGGAACTGCTGGACCCGCAGCAGCGCATGATGCTGGAGACGACCTGGGAGGCGCTCGAGGACGCGGGGATCGATCCAGACGGGCTGAGGGAGACGCTTACGGGCGTCTACACGGGGATCAGCAACGACGAGTACCGGATGCTCGTCGTGGACTCGAGCAAGCCCGCCGAGGCGGCCAGCTGTCTCTACGCGCTCAGCGGCACGAACCTGAACGGCACGAGCGGCCGGGTCTCCTTCGTGCTCGGGCTCCGCGGGCCGGCGAAGGCGGTAGACGCCGCGTGCGCCTCCTCCATGGTCTCGGTGCACGACGCGGTGGCGGACCTGCAGCAGGGCAGGGCGGATCTGGCCATCGCGGGTGGCGTGCAGGCGATCCTCAACGGCCGCATCTACGAACTCCGCGCGGACGCGATGATGCTGTCGCCGGATGGGCAGTGCAAAACCTTCGACGCGTCGGCGAACGGATACGTGCGGGGCGAAGGCTGCGGGGTCGTCGTCCTCAAGCGGCTGAGCGAGGCGGCGGCGGACGGCGACCGGATCTGGGCCGTGATTCGCGGCTCGGCGGTGAACCACGGCGGGGCGAGCACGGGGCTCACGGTGCCGCACACACCGGCGCTGGAAGAGGTGATGGAGACGGCGCTGGCGGATGCGGGCGTCTCTCCCCTCGAGGTCGATTACCTGGAGGCCCACGGGACGGGCACCACGGTGGGCGACCCGATCGAGGCCAACGCGGTGGTCGCGGTCTACGGGAAGGGCCGGAACGCCGACAACCCCCTTCTCATGGGCTCGGTGAAGACGAACATCGGGCACCTGGAATCGGCGGCGGGCGTGGCGGGCGTGATCAAGGCGGCGCTGGTCCTGCACCGCGGCGTGATCCCGAAGCACCTCCATTTCCACGATCCCAACCCGAGTCTCGACTGGGATCGTCTCCCGCTGCGCGTGACCTCGTCGATGATGGAGTGGCCGAGCGGCACGGAAGGGCCCCGACGCGCGGGGGTCAACTCGTTCGGTATTTCGGGGACGAACGCCCATCTCGTGATGGAGGAATACCGCGTCCCGGACCCGGCAGTGGGCGATGCTCCGGACGAGGCCCTGGACGAGGTCCGGGCCGATGGGGGCTGGGTCGCGGGCGCCGGACTGCCCGTGGCCGTTTCCATGTCGGCGACGGTCGCGGACGTGCCGGTTCCGGAGGGCGTCGGCCCGCGCGCGTCGCGCCTGCTTCCGCTGTCGGGCAAGTCGGAGGGGGCGCTCCGCGACCTCGCCGAACGGTACGTATCCTGGCTGGACGAGCACGCCGCAGAACCTTCGTTCGGGGACCTCGCCTCGGGCCCTCTCCTCTCCGATATGGCGTGGACGGCGGGTGTGGGACGGAGCCACTTCGACCACCGCGCGGGCGTCGTCTTCCGCGACGCGGCATCGCTGCGGGAGCGACTTCTCGCCCTGGCCGCGCCGGATGGGGGCGCGTCGGCGGGAGCGCCGGCCCGGGTGGCCTTCGCCTACACGGGGCAGGGGAGCCAGTGGGCCGGCATGGGAGCGGCGCTCTACGAGAGCGAGCCCGTGGCGCGGGCCGTGCTGGACCGCTGCGAGGCGGTCTTTGTCGAGGAGAGAGGCGTGTCGCTGCTCGACGTGATGTTCGGCCGACCCGGTGGGACCGGTGATTTGGGGGACACGGCGTGGGAGCAGCCGGCGCTCTACGCGCTGGAGTGTGCGCTGACGGCGCTGTGGGAGAGTCTCGGCGTCCGTCCCCACGTGGTCATCGGGCACAGCATCGGCGAACTCGCGGCGTCGCAGGCGGCGGGCGTGTTCTCGCTTGAGGACGGGATGCGTTTCGCCGCGGCGCGCGGGGCGCTGATGTCGCGCATGGACGAAGGCGGCATGGCGGCGGTGTTCGCGGCCCCGGAGCAGGTGGCGTCGGCGGTCGAGGCGGTGAACGCGGCGGCGTCCGGCGTCGGACTGAGTATCTCGGGCTACAACGGCAGCCACCAGGTCGTGAGCGGGCCGGTGGCGGACATCGAGGCCATCTCGAAGCGATTCGAGGAAGAGGGCGTCCGGGTCCGTCGTCTGAACACGAAGCGGGCGTTCCACAGCGCCCTCGTCGATCCCATCCTGGACGAACTCGCGGCCTCGCTCGACGGGGCCGCGATCGAAGCTCCGTCCCTCACCGTCGTCAGCAACCTCACGGGCCGGGCGGTGGAAGCCGGGCAGACACTGGACGGGGCCTACTGGCGGCGGCACGCGCGCGAGCCGGTGGCCTTCGCCCAGGGCGTCCGGACGCTGGCGGACCTCGGCGTCGACCTGGTGCTCGAGATCGGTCCCCGATCGCTGCTGGCCCCGATGGCCGCCTCCGCCTGGCCGGAGCCGTCACAGGCGCCGGCTCCGGCGGTCCTGTCCAGCCTCACCGCGCCACCGGCCGATGCACCCGATACGCAAGACGCGGGCGGGTTCGTGGAGGCGGTCGGCGCGGCGTACGAAGCGGGCCTCCCGATTCGCTTCGCCGGGCTCTTCGCCGGGGAGACGCGGAGACGGATCTCGCTCCCCAGCTACCCGTTCCAGCGCGTCCGCCACTGGCTCGCGCCGCCGAAACGCCGTCGCGGTAGCGCGGGCCACCCGCTGCTGGGCGCCCGCCACGAGTCGGCCCGCGGCGAGATCGCCTTCGAGACGGACGTATTCCCCGCGGATCCGTCCTGGATGGACGACCATCGCGTGTTCGGACGCGTCGTGGCGCCCGGCGCGCTGTACGGCGCCATGACGATCGCGGCGTCCCTCCTCGAGGAGGGCGGGTCGGTCGTGGTGGAAGAGATGCAGTTGCACAATCCGCTCGTCTTCGATGAGGAAGGAGACGAAGTGGATGCGGCGGGGCGGACGCTGCAGGTCGTGCTCGATGCTCCGGACCCGGCGGCGCCGCGCGGCGTCCAGATCTTCAGCCGGGGGAGCGAGGGCGTTTGGACGGTCCACGTGGAAGGTCGCCTGGCGGCCGGCGTGCCCGGTCCCGACGACGGCGGCGGTCCCGTCGACCTCGAGAGTCTGAGGGCCGATCTCTCGCCCGTGGATCCGGCGGACTACTACCGCCACCGCGCGAGTACGGGGGTCGATCTCGGCCCGTCCTTCCGCACGCTGGCGAGGGCCTGGTCCGGCCCGGGAGAGGCGGTGGCCGAGGTGTCGCTGCCGGAAGCGTTGGCCGGACACGGGCTGGACGTGCATCCGCTCGTGCTGGACGGCTGCTTCCAGGCCGTGGGCGTGGCCCGCAACGTGTCGGGAACGGAGGGCGGCGCGACGTACCTCCCGTTCGGCTGGGAGAGGCTGTGGCTGGCCGGGCCGCTGCCCGATCGCGTCGTGTGCCACGTGCGCCTGAGCGACGCCTCGCGCGAAGCGCAAGGCGAGGGGGGCGAGCCCGCGGAGGTTCTGAGCGGCGAACTGCGCATCTACGATCCGGACGGCGCGCCGCTCGGCCGCCTGAGCGGCTACACGGTGAAGCGGGCCACGCGGCAGGCGCTGCTCTCGGCGGTCGAGGGGATCAAGGACCTGCTGTACGAGGTCGTGTGGCGCGAGCGCGCACTCCCGTTGGGTATCGTTCCCGCGGACTTCTTCCCGAGCCCCTCCGCCGTCGCGGGGGGAGCGCAGTTGTTCGCCGGCTACCTGACGGACGCGGGCGTCGACCCGGACGACCGCAACGCCCTCTTGGCGGACCTCGAGCGCTGGTCGCACGCGCGCGCCCTGGCGACCCTCGAAGATCTGGGCTGGCGGAGAACCGCGGGGGATACGGTGGATCCGGAGCAACTCCGGCAGGAGCTGGACGTCCTCCCGGAACACGGGCGCCTCTTCCGCCGCATGTTCGAGATGCTCGCCTGGTCCGGCGTGGCGGAGGAGACGGCCGACGGCTTCCGCATCCTCGTGGGGCCGGGCGCTCCGCTGCCGGAGCAGCTGCCGCGGGATCTGGACAAGTTCGCGACCGGGATGGCCGGCCGCTATTCGCACGGTCTCACGGAAGTCGGCCTCTTCCGGCGCTCCGGCATGGCGCTGGCCGACGTGCTCCGGGGCCGGGAGGACCCGCTCACGCTCCTGTTCAGCAGCGGGGAGCCGACGGCGGCGGACCTGTACCTGAAGGCGCCCGTCGCGCGCGCCGCGAACGAGATGCTGGCGGAGGCGGTGCGGGCGCTGGTGGCCGCGCTCCCGGACGGCCGGCGGCTGCGGGTGATCGAGGTCGGGGCGGGGACGGGGTCGGCGACCGCGTCGGTTCTGCCCGAGCTTCCGGAGGGGCGGTTCGACTACGTGTACACCGACATCTCGGCCGGTTTCTTCGCGGAGGCCGAGGCACGCTTCGGCGACGGCGGCGGGAGCATCGAATACCGTCCCCTGGACATCGAGAAGGACCCCATCCCCCAGGGCTTCGACGCCCACGGCTACGACCTCATGATCGCCTCGAACGTGCTGCACGCGACGCGGTACCTGGCGGAGACGCTCGGACACTGCCGGGACCTCATGGCGCCGTCCGGGCAGCTGGTCGCGCTCGAGAACCTCACCGGCCTGGGTTGGATGGACCTCACGTTCGGGCAGCTCGACGGCTGGTGGCGCTTCGCCGACGACTACCGTCCGCACCACGCGCTGGCCGACCCCGGCGTGTGGCGGCAGGCCCTCGGCGACGCGGGGTTCGAGGCTGTGGAAGTTCTCGGCGTGGACGAGTCCGATCCCGACATGCAGCTCGACAAGGGCGTGATCGTCGCGCAGGGCCCGGCGAAGGTGATGGAGCCCGCGGGCGCGTGGGTTTTCGCGGCGGACGAGGGCGGCGTGGCGGAGAGGCTGGCCGCCGAGATGAGGTCGCGGAACCAGACGGTCGTCCTCGCGGACGGGAAGGGCACCAGCGACCGCGAGGCGTGGCGGTCGCTGATCGAGAGCCTGCCGGAGGAGGTGCCGTTCCACGGCGCCGTGCACCTCGCGGCGCTGGATGGCCACGGGGAGCGCGCCACCACCGATGAACTGGCGGCCGACGTCGAGGGCGCGGTGGCGAGCGCGCTCGCGCTCGTGCAGGGCGTGGGCGATTCGGATCTGACCCCCGGGAAGGGCGTGTGGTTCATCACCCGCGGGGCCCAGATCCTCGAGCGCGAGCGGGGCGGGGAACTCGCCGGCGCCGCCGTGTGGGGGTTCGGCAAAGGCGTGGCCCGGGAAGCGGGGCACCTGCAGGCGCGGATGCTCGATCTCGACCCCGGCTCGATGGCGCCGGAACCGGATCTCGTGAACGAACTCCTCTACCCGGATCCCGAGAACCACATCGCGTACCGCCGCGGAAGCCGCCGGGTGACGCGCCTCGTGCGCATGGACTCCGGCGCCGGGCGCCTCGAGTTCCCGGAGGAGACGGAATGGGTGCTGGCGCCCGACCCGGGGGGAGTGTTCGACCGGCCGCACGTGCAGCCCCTGCCGGCGCGGCCGCTCGAACCGCATGAAGTTCGCGTCGCGGTCGAGGCCTCCGGCCTGAACTTCTGGGACGTGTTCCGGTCGCTCGGCTTCATCGAGGAGGGTCTGCTGGGCCGGGAGATGAGCGGCCGCATCCTCGAGACGGGCTCCGACGTGTCATCGGTCGCGGCCGGCGATCACATCGTCGGGCTGGGGTTCGGCGCCTTCGCGCCGCAGATGATCACGCACGAGGAACTCGTCGCTCCCGCGCCGGAAGGCTTCTCCGTCAGCGGCCTGGCGACGGTGCCGAGCGCGTTCGTGTCGGCGGCGCTGTCCTTCGAGCTGTCCGCGCTGGAAGCGGGCGAACGGGTGCTCGTGCACGCCGGCGCGGGCGGCGTCGGGCTGGCCGCCATCCAGCTCGTGCAGGCGGCCGGGGCGGAGGTCTTCGCCACGGCCAGCGCACCGAAACAGGCGTACCTGCGCTCGCTGGGCGTCGAGCACGTGTTCGACAGCCGCACGACCGACTTCGGGGATGAGATCCTCGAGGCGACGGACGGCGAGGGCGTGGACGTGGTGCTGAACAGCCTCACGAGCGAGGGCTTCATCGACGCGAGCCTCGCCTGCCTGCGGAAGGGCGGCCGCTTCGTCGAGATGGCCCGCCGCGACATTCTCACCGAGGAGGAGATGGCGGCCGTGCGTCCGGACGCGGGCTACTGGATCCTCGAACTGGACGTGGTCAAGAAGACGGACCCCGCATGGGCGGGGCGGATCCTGCGCGGTCTGATGGCCCGCGTCTCGGCCGGAGAACTCGAGCCCATCATCCACAGCCGGTGGCCGCTGGCCGAAGCGGGCGCCGCGCTCTCGTTCATGCGCTCGGCCCGCCACCTCGGGAAGATCGTCGTGACGACGCCTCCGCTCGTGCGGGGCGGGCTGCGCGGAGACCGGAGCTATCTCGTGACGGGGGGTCTGGGCGGGATCGGGATCGCCGTGGCCAACTGGCTCGCCGAGCGGGGCGCGGGGGCGATCGTCCTGAACGGGCGGCGGAACCCCGACCCCGAAGCCGAGGAAGCCATCCAGGCGCTCCGGCAGCGCGGCGCGACGGTCGAGGTCGAACTGGCCGACATGACCGACCAGGCGGCCATCGACGGCATGCTGGAGCGCATCGAGCGCGATCTGCCTCCGCTCGGAGGCGTGATCCACAGCGTCGGCGTGCTGTCGGACGGGGCGCTCACGAACCAGAGCTGGGAGCGTTTCGAGAGGGTGCTGTGGCCCAAGATCCTGGGCGCCTGGCACCTGCACCGCGCGACGTTGGACCTCGACCTGGACTTCTTCACGCTCTTCTCGAGCCGGGTCGGCGTCATGGGCAATCCCGGCCAGGCGAACCACGCCTCGGCCAACGCCTTCCTGGACCAGCTCGCCGGCCACCGCCGTGCGCTGGGCCTCCCGGGGCAGGCCATCGCCTGGGGCGCCTGGTCGGACATCGGCGAGGCGGCGGAACAGCGCGACCGGATCGACCGGCAGCGGTCGGCGCTCGGAGGCCGCTGGTTCACGCCGCAGCAGGGCATGCGGGCGTTCGACCGGCTCGTGCGGCAGGACGCCACGACGTCGGTCGTCATGTCGATGGACTGGGAGGTGTTCGAGGAGGCCGTCGACGATCCTCCGCCCATGCTCGAAGACCTGCTCTCCGCGGCGTCCGAGGCCCGGGCGGGCGACGACGCCTCCTCCGAGGATGTCCTCACCCGGCTTCGGGGGTCGCTGGCGGCGGAACGCGAGGATCTCCTGGTGTCCTTCGTGCAGGGGGAGGTCCAGGCCGTTCTGCGGCTGTCGGCGGCTCCGGCCCCCACCGTGGGCTTCTTCGATCTCGGGATGGACTCGCTGATGGCCGTGGAGTTGCGCAACCGGCTCAACCGGGCGTTCTCCGGGACGTACACGGCGCCGAACACGCTGGTGTTCGACTATCCGAACATCGCCGAACTCGCCGCGCACCTGGCCGAGGAACTCGGGGAAGGGGGTGCCGCTCCGGCCCCGGCGCCCGAGCCCGCGCCGGAGGCCAGCGTCCAGCCGTCGGAGCGCGACGCGGAGGACGGTGCCGTGGATGACGGCGTGGCAATCGTCGGCATGGCGTGCCGTTTCCCCGGCGCGCCGGACCTCGCCGCCTTCTGGCGCCAACTCGACGCCGGGATGGATGCGGTCACGGACGGGCGCCGGGACCCGGGCCCGTGGAACGGCGTGGCCGGGGATCCCGCCTCGGAAGACCACGACTCCCGCCGCGGCGCCTTCCTCGAGGACATCGACAAGTTCGACGCGCGCTTCTTCGGGATCACTCCGATCGAGGCGCGGATGATGGACCCCCGTCAGCGTCTCCTGCTCGAGACGACGTGGCACGCGCTGGAGGATGCGGGCCTGGATTCGGCGCAGTTGAAGGGTACGAACACGGGGGTCTACGCCGGCGTCACCACGGGAGACTACCGGGATCTCGCCGCGGCCATGGGCCACGGGCACGGATACCTGGGGACGACGATGAGCGTGACCGCGGGCCGGATCTCCTTCGCGCTCGGTCTCACCGGCCCCGCGGTGCCGGTCGACCTGGCGTGCGCTTCCTCGCTCGCGGCGGTCCACCAGGCCGCCGCAGCCGTCCGGCACGGAGAGGTGGAAATGGCCCTCGTCGGGGGTGTCAACGCGATCCTGTGGCCGGAGACCACGGCCTTCATGAAGGAGGTCGAGATGCTCTCCGCGAGCGGATACTGCCACACCTTCGATGCGGCGGCGGACGGGTTCGTGCGGGGCGAGGGCTGCGGGATGGTCGTCCTCAAGCGGCTCGCCGATGCGAAGGCCGACGGCGACCGGATCTGGGGTGTGATTCGCGGATCCGCGGTCAACCAGAACGGAACGAGCGCGGGGCTCACGGTCCCGAACGGGCCGGCCCAGGAACGCGTGATCGAGAAGGCGCTCGCGCAGGCGGGCGTCCCGCCGGCGTCGGTGGACTACCTCGAGGCGCACGGGGCGGGATCCGATCTCGGGGACCCGATCGAGGTGCAGGCGGCGGCGGCCGTCTACGGCCGGGGACGCGACGAGGAGCGGCCCCTCCTGATCGGTTCGGTGAAGACGAACATCGGCCATCTCGAGTGCGCGGCCGGGATCGCGAGCCTGATCAAGGCGGTCCTCGCCATGAACGAGGGCCGGATCCCGAAGCAGCTGCACTTCCACAACCCGAACCCCCACCTGGCCTGGGAGGACCTCCCGGTACGGGTCACGGACGAGGCCGTGGCGTGGCCAGCGAACGGCGACCGGCCGCCCCGGGCGGGGGTGAGTTCGTTCGGGATTTCGGGGACCAACGCGCACGTCGTCGTCGAGGGGAACGGCGGGCCCGACCGCGCTTCTCTGCTGAATGGCGCGCGGATGCCAACCGGCCCGGCGGTCACCGTTCCGGTCGCCCTGCCCGAGTCGGAGGCGCCGTCGCGGCTTGCCGCCTCCGACGTCGTTCCCCGGGAGACCCGCCTCCTGCCTCTCTCGGCGAAGTCGCCCCGAGCGTTGCGGGAGATGGCGCGGTTGTACCTCGCGTGGCTGGAGGGACACGGTGGAGAAACGCCGGAGGAGGGTGGCGCCGGAGACTCGATGCTCGCGGACATGGCGTGGACGGCGGGTATCGGCCGGACTCAGCTCGCCCACCGTGCCGGCCTCCCGTTCCGGGACATGAAGTCGCTTCGCGATGAACTTGGCGTGCTGGCCGAGCGGGCGGTCGACGACGACTGGCGCCGCGCCGCCGGGCCGGGAACCGCGCCGAAGGTGGCCTTCGTCTTCGCCGGAGAAGAGAGCGCCTCGGACGGACCGGGTGAAGATCTGTACGACCGGGAGCCGGTCGTCCGCGCCGTCCTGGATCGCTGCGACGCGGTGCTGATGGAAGCACGGGACGGGGCATCGCTCCTCGACGTGATGTTCCGTCGCGACGGGGCGCAGGGAACGCTGCGGGATCCCGAGTGGGCGCAGCCGGTCGCGTACGCCCTCGGCTGCGCGCTCACGGCCCTCTGGGCGAGCGTGGGCGTCCGCCCCGGCGCGGTGGCGGGCCATGGCGTCGGCGAGCTGGCGGCGGCCTGGGCGGCCGGAGTGTTCAGCCTGGCCGATGGGCTGCGGCTCGCCGCGGCGAGAGGCGCCGCCATGGCCAGACCGAAACAGCGGCTGGCCGCCGCCGTGCCCGACGGCGAAGCGGGCGAATCCGCGCCCGATCCGCTCGACGACCTGGAAACCGCGGCTCTGGGGATGGAGCTTTCCCCGCCTTGCGTGGCGCTCGTCAGCCAGGTGACGGGCCGCAGGATGGACCCCGCCGGGCTGCCGGACGGAGCCTACTGGCGCGAGCAGGCGCGTGCGCGGGAGGATCCGGGCCGTACCTCCCGGGCACTGGCGGACCTGGGCGTAGACCTCGTGGTGGACGTCGGGATGGCTTCGTCCGCGGGTCCGACGGCGCTTCCCGACTGGCCGCACGCGGAGGAGCCTGCCGGGCAGCCGTTCGCGGCCGCGCTGGGGGCGGCGTACGAGGCCGGGCTTCCCATCTCCTTCTCCGGGCTGTTCGCGGGTGAGACGAGGCGTCGGATCGCGCTGCCGGGCTATCCGTTCCAGCGCCGACGCCACTGGATCGAGACGAGAGCTTGAACGCCACCGCGGCGGACGGTCGGGCCGGCGTCCGCTACCAGCCCGACGAGACGCCCCCGACGCCTCTGGCGCTCGGCGTGGGGCTTCAGCTTGCGGTGCTGAACATCGCGGCGATCGTGCTGATCCCGCTCGTCGTGATGCGGGCCGCGGGCGTCAGCGAGGAGTATCTTTCGTGGGCGGTGCTGGCGTCCGTCACGGTGTGCGGTCTGGCGACGATGCTGCAGGCGATTCGGACGGGGCGCCTCGGCGCCGGACATGTCATCCTGATGGGGACATCCGGCGCTTTCATCCCGGCGAGCATCATGGCGCTCACCGTGGGTGGCCCGGCCCTGCTGGCGACGCTGGTGGTGGTCGCCGCGTTCATCCCGCTCCTGCTCTCCTGGCGGCTGTCGCTCTTCCAGCGGATCCTGACCTCATCCGTCTCCGGCACGGTGATCATGCTGATTCCGGTAACGGTGTTGCCTTTCGTGTCGGGGCTCCTCGCCACTGGGCCCGATGGCGGTGCGCTCCCGGGCGCCCCGCTCAGTTTCCTTGTCACGCTTGTCCTGATCGGGTGCCTCGCTCTGCGAGGGGCGGGGGCGCTCCGCCTGTGGGCCCCGGTGATCGGCGTGATTGTCGGGACCGCGATCGCCGCCTCTTACGGTCTGTACGATGTGGAACGCATAGCCGCCGCGACGTGGGTCGCGCTGCCAAGCCCGCGCCCGCCGGGCTTCGACCTCGAATTCGGGCCCGCCTTCTGGACTCTCCTGCCCTCGTTTCTGCTCGTGGCCCTGATCGCGGCCATCCGGACGATGAGCAGCGCCGTCGCGGTCCAGCGGGTGTCGTGGCGGCGCGCCAGTCGTGCGACCGACTTCCGGGCCGTGCAGGGCGCGCTGGCCACGGACGGGGTGGCCAACCTGCTGGCGGGGTGCGCCGGCACGGTGCCGGGCAGCGCGACCACGACCAGCGTGTCGCTCACGCAGCTGACCGGCGTGGCGGCGCGCGGCGTGGGGCTTGCAGCCGGCGCGGCCTTCATCGCCTTCGCCTTCCTGCCCAAGGCCTTCGCGATCGTGCTCGCGATCCCGGATCCGGTGTTCGCCGGATACCTGGCCGTCCTTCTCGCGATGTTGTTCGCGATCGGCCTCAAGATCGTGCTGCAGGGTGGACTCGATGTTCGCAACGGCATCGTCGTCGGTCTCGCCTTCCTCACCGGCGTCAGCTGCCAGTTCGGGCTCATCCTCCCCGAGCAGGTGTCCTCGTTCGCCGGCGGTTTGCTGGCCAACGGGATGAACGCCGGCGGTTTCACCGCCATCGCGCTGACCTTCTTTCTGCGTCTGACCGAGCCCCGCCCCGCCCGCATCGAAACGGAGTTCGGTCCGTCGGCGCTGCCGCATATCCGGGCATTTCTCGGGACCTTCGCCGCGAAGGCCGGTCTGGACGAGGGAATCGCGGATCGCCTGGACGCCGCCGCCGAGGAAGCGCTCCTCTCGCTTACGGGGCCGGAGTCCGGAGACGGCCGTTCCCGGCGCCGACTCGTCATGTCCGCTCGGCGCGACAAAGGTGAGGTGGCGCTCGAATTCGTGGTCGCGCCGCGGGAAGGGAACCTCCAGAATCGCCTCGCACTGCTCAGCGGAGGGGTCGAGGGAACCTCCGCTGACAGCGAAGTGTCGCTGCGCCTCCTGCGACACCTCGCCTCGTCGGTTCGCCATCGGCAGTACCACGACACCGACATCGTCACCGTGCGGGTCGCCGTCTCCGGCACACGCGGCCCGGCCGCATAGCGACCGCCTGCGGGGCGGACCGCCGGCCGTGGGTCTACAGCAGGCCGTGGCCCTCGAGAAATGCGCACATCAGATCGAAGCACTCCGCCGGGTGCTCCACCTGGAGGAAGTGCGTGGAGTTCGGTATGAAATCGTAGTCGACGGTGTTGATGTGGCTGAGGTTGAACGACGGCATGTATGAGAACGTGAGCGTGGGGTCCGACCCAATGACCTTGGTCGGACACGGAAGACTCCCGAGGTCCACGAGGAAAGCGTACGTACGCGCGTACGCGAAGATCTGCGCCTCGTATTCGCGCGGACACCGAAGCTCGACCCCCCCGTCCGCGGATTCGCGAAGCACGGTGCGGGCCATCAGCTCCGCAGCCCCCGGCACGGCCCGCGTCAGCACGAGGTGGTGGAGGAGTTCCGAGAACTCGGCCTGCGTCGGGAACCTGTCCGTGCGACGCCGTGCAAGTTCCGCCGACCGGTCGGCCGACTTGTCGAATTCCGCCTCACCCAT
Source organism: Candidatus Palauibacter australiensis (assembly GCA_026705295.1). Classification (NCBI taxonomy): domain Bacteria; kingdom Pseudomonadati; phylum Gemmatimonadota; class Gemmatimonadia; order Candidatus Palauibacterales; family Candidatus Palauibacteraceae; genus Candidatus Palauibacter; species Candidatus Palauibacter australiensis. The sequence continues at coordinate 1,377 of JAPPBA010000166.1, read as the reverse complement.
CCTCGGCTTGAAGAGAGGAGGATCGAAGAGGATCCAGGCGGCGAGATCGCCCGTCCGTCCGGTTCCGAGCGAATCCGAGAGAAGCGCCGTCAGCGCCGAAAGGGAGTGGAAGACGCCGATTGTGGGCGCCGGCCCGTGACGGGTGGCTACAGCCTCGACGACCTGTTCCTGGTCCCGGATCATGTTGGGGACGTTGTGCTCGTCGCGCGGGCCGATGGCGTTCCACCCGTGGTTCCTCAGATCGTAGACGAACACATCGAAGTCGTCCAGGAACTGCGACCAGAGCGGGTAATACAGGTCGACCGCGAGGCCATTGCCGTGGCCCACGAGCAGACGGCGGCCGTGGGGGTTCCCATGTCGCCGCACCCTGGTGACGCTGCCGTCGTCGTGCCGGATATCGTCTACGGAAAGCGGTTCCGGTATCCGCCAGATGGCGCCGGCAGTCATGTCACGTCGCCCCCCGGATGGGTAGGCCGGGGGGCGCGGTCAAGGGCGGTGAGGTGCGTTCAGCCGGTTTGGGAGTCGATGTATGCGGCCAGCTTGCGCAGCGTGTCAAAGCACTCGGGGGGGACCGTGACGCCGAACTCCTGCTCGACGACTTTCTTGAAAGCGACGGCGGCGAGGGACGAGACGCCCGAGTCGGCGAGCCCGCCATCCCACTGCGGTTCGCGGCCCAGATCCAGATGCTCGTCGACCAGTTCTCTAAGGCGAGCTTCGGCGGCCATGCGTGTGTCCTTTCACAAGTGACGTGTGGGGCACGGGTTTGAATGACGACCATGGGCATCCCCCTAAACGGTGAGATATCCCCCCACAATATGGGGATACTTCGGAATTCATCGCGAGGCGTCAAGTCGCCGCTTCGGGTGGGCTTCGCAACGCTGGAGACCGGGAAGGTGCCGCGGGCGACGACACTGCAGTAGCTTTGCCCTCAACGCCCCATCACGGCCGTTGTCGGATGATCGGGGACGGCAGTCTGGACCTTGAGAGTCCGAACGCTTCAAGCTCGCCTGATTCAGCTCGAATCCTTTGCCCATGAAGAGCATCTGGAGATCGAAACTGTCAAATAGCACGCACTCGGGTCCCCATCAGCGAATTGACCGGCGCCAGGGGACCTCGCCGACCCCGCATGAACCCGTCGCAATCATCGGCATGGCCTGCCGCTTCCCGGGCAGCAAGGACCTCTCCGGCTTCTGGAGACAGCTCGTGGCCGGAGAGAACGCGGTGGTGGAGGGTCCGCCCGGCGCCGTCATCGGGCGCACGGGGCGGCAGTTCCCCCACTACGCCGCCAGGAACGAGGCCATCCGTTTCGGGGCGTACGTCGAAGACCTCGACCTGTTCGACGCGGAGTTCTTCCGCATCTCCCCGATCGAGGCGCAG
>JAPPBA010000165.1 GCA_026705295.1 Candidatus Palauibacter australiensis | reverse complement strand
CGTCCAGCGCGGTATGACGGCGGCGTACGGTCCGTCGGGATCCTGCCTCCTGCCGAAGACGTTGAAATAACGGAGTCCGACGATCTCGAGGTTGTAGCTGCGGCGGTACATCTCCGCGTACAACTCGTTGACGCGTTTCGTGGCCGCATACGGAGATGCCGGGTTCCCGATGCGGGCTTCCACTTTGGGCAAGTAGGGCGAATCCCCGTACACCGAACTCGAAGAGGCGTAGACGAGGCGCGAGACGCCGGCGTCGCGGGCCGCGTCCAGCACGTTGATGAACCCCTCGACATTGCGGGCATACGCCTCCTGCGGCTCCTTCACGGATCGGGGTACCGAACCCAGCGCGGCCTGGTGCAGCACGATGTCGACATCGCGGCACGCCTCGACTGCGGTGTCCGCCTCGACCACGTCCCGCTCCACGAACCGGCAGCGGTCCGCGGGGGCGCCCGAGGCGGCCACGGCCTCGTCGATATTGCGGCGGTGTCCGGTCGAGAGGTCGTCGAGCGCCACAACCTCCTGTCCCAGCGTCAGGAGCCGCTCGACGAGGTGGGATCCGATGAAACCGGCGCCCCCCGTGACCAGCCATCGTCGAGGGGCCGCCGCGAGTTCTTCGCAGGCGAGATCATAGGCGGTTTTCACGCGCAACATGTTATGCTTGAGGCGGCGGACGGCGGAACCCCTCGCATCGCTGCGCCCGCTGCGTACTTGAAACCTGCCCCGGGTCGGGCGGAGTATGAGGGGGACCGGCGAAGGCACGCCGGGCGGGTGTGGGCGACCGCGGAGTCGGAAAGGCACCATGGCCGAAGAAGGCATGAACGAGATCCTGAGGAAGAAGATCTGGAGGAAGCTCCAGGCTCTCCCCGAGGACAAGCAGTACGAGGTCGTCGATTTCATCGACTATCTCGCGTCGAAGTACGCCTCCCGGCCGGCGTCCGGCGCGGACCCGTTCCAGCACTTCGCCGAGTCCGTCCACCGGGGGCTGCGGAGGACGCGGGCTTCGACGACCGCGGTCAAGGGAACGATGAAAGTGCTCGGCGCGGCCGACCGCGTGATCGACTCGTTCCGCGAAGCCGGGCGCGGATTCCTCGCCGAACTCGAAGCGGGCAACCCGGAACCGGAACCCCGGGAGGACCGCCCTCCGCCCGAAACGCGCGAGATCGTCGTCGACCCGTAGCAGTCCGTGGCAAACCCCCGCTACGTTCGAGCGGCGCTGCGGCGATCGCAGTGCGGGCCGCTCGTTTGACGTCGCGCGGGCCGTCGCCTACGATGGCGCATGGAAGCTCCCACGCCGCGCTCCAGCCGCGAAGCGCTCACCTTTGACGACGTTCTGCTCGCTCCCGGGCATGCGCTTGTCCATCCGGCGGATGTCGATGTCTCCACCCGCCTGACTCAACGCATCCGACTCCAGATTCCGCTGCTCTCGGCCGCCATGGACACGGTGACGGAGTACCGCATGGCCATCGCTCTCGCGCGCGAGGGCGGGATCGGCATCATCCACAAGAACATGTCGGTCGAAGCCCAGGCCCAGCAGGTCGACCGGGTGAAGCGGTCCGAGAGCGGAATGATTCTGAACCCCGTCACGCTCGGGCCCGACGCCACGCTGGGCGAAGCCCGCAGACGAATGAGAGAGTTCTCGATCAGCGGTGTCCCGATCGTGGGAGACGACGGCGCGCTTGTCGGGATTCTGACCAACCGCGACCTCGTGTTCGAAACGGACCTCTCGCGGCCGGTGCGGGACGTGATGACGAGCGAGAATCTCGTGACCGCGCCCACCGGGACTTCGCTCGAGGAAGCCGAGGAGATTCTCCGCCGCCACAAGATCGAAAAACTCCCCGTCGTGGGAGAGGACGGGCGGCTCGCCGGGCTCATCACGGTCAAGGACATCTTCAAGCGGCGGCAGTTTCCCCACGCGACGAAGGATGGCCACGGGCGGCTCCGGGTGGGAGCGGCCGTAGGGGCGAGCCGGAACGAACTCGGGCGGGCGCGGGAACTCGCGAAGGCCGGAGCGGACGTTATCGTCGTCGACACCGCGCACGGACACTCGGAGGGCGTCCTCGACGCCGTCTCCCGGGTCCGGGAGGCGCTGCCCGACATCGACCTCATCGCCGGCAATGTCGCGACCCGCGAAGGGGCGGCGGCGCTCGTCGAGCGGGGTGTGGATGCGGTCAAGGTCGGCGTGGGGCCGGGGTCCATCTGCACGACGCGCGTCGTCACGGGTGTCGGCGTACCCCAGGTCACGGCGATCGAGGACAGCGTGGCGGGGGCGGAGGGGCGCGTGCCGGTGATCGGTGACGGCGGCATCAAGTATTCCGGCGACCTCGTGAAGGCGATCGCGGCGGGGGCGGAGACGTGCATGCTCGGGTCGATGTTCGCGGGCACCGACGAGAGCCCCGGGGAGACCTTCCTCCTCGAGGGCCGGCGGTTCAAGGTGATCCGCGGCATGGGCTCGCTCGCGGCCATGCAGGCCGGCTCGGCGGACCGGTACTTCCAGGAGGGATCGGCCGCCCAGAAGCTGGTCCCCGAGGGGATCGAAGGCCGGGTGCCCTACAAGGGGCCGGTCTCGGACACCGTGTTCCAACTCGTCGGCGGACTTCGCAGCGGCATGGGCTATTGCGGCGCCGCCACCATCGACGAACTTCGCCGGGATGCCCACTTCCTCCGCATCACTTCCGGCGGACTTCGCGAGTCCCATCCGCACGACGTCGTGATCACGCGCGAAGCCCCCAACTACCACGTCTAGCGCTGGACGTGGCGTCCAACGCCGGATCCAACTCGACACCGCACATCCGGTTCGGTACCATATATTCGCGTGTTTTCCGGTCCTGCTTCCGGAGTGACGCTCTGGCGGGGTGGAGGGGCCTGGGAGGTAGCAAGTACCGAAGTCGTGGTGCCGAGGGGGGATTTTAGCGTCCGATGACCAATCGATCGTCAGGAACCCACTCTCGCGCGCGTCGTCACTGGGCCGGTGCGGTGCTCGCCGCACTCGTGCTGCACGGCTGCGCGTTCACACAGCGCACCCTCGATAACGGCCCGGTCCCGGAGTCCGCCAACGTCGAGCCGGGGGCGCTCGAGGCCGGCAGGGCGGACCCGTCCGAAGCGACCCCGGAATCGGGAGACGCTCCCGCGTCGGCGTCGGCTCCAGCGCCCGACGACGAGTTGATGCCGGAGGACCCGGTCGTGCCGGATCCGGTCGACGAAGCGGACGCCGGGCCGACCGAGGCGGAGATCGACCGAGCCGTCCGCGAGATGCTCGGCGGCGATCCGATGGGGCTGGTCCACGAAGGGGAGGATCCGCGCGTCTTCAAGCTCGAGATGAACGAGCGCGTCCGATCGTGGGTCCACTACTTCCAGACCGTCATCGGCGAACGCTTCGCGACCTACCTCGGCCGCAAGACGCGCTACGAGCCCATGATTCGCCGGAAGCTGCGCGAGGCGGGGCTGCCGCAGGACCTCATCTACCTGTCGCTCATCGAGAGCGGGATGAACCCGAACGCCTACAGCCGCGCGAGCGCGGTGGGCCTGTGGCAGTTCATCGCGGGTACGGGGCGCCAGTACGGCCTCGAGATATCCTACTGGATCGACGAACGGAGAGACCCGGAGAAGGCGACGGACGCCGCGCTCCGGCACCTCAAGGACCTGTACGAGGAGTTCGGTTCCTGGTACCTCGCGGCGGCGGCCTACAACGGAGGGCCGAACCGGGTTCGCCGCGGGCTTCGCACCGTGCCCGGCGCGACCTTCTGGGATCTCGCCGACCGCCGTCTGCTGCGGCGCGAGACGCGGGACTACGTGCCGAAGATCATCGCGGCGGCCCTGATCGGACACGATCCCGCGCGCTACGGGTTCCCGGATCCTGAACGGGAGACGATCCCGGAGTACGCGAAGGTGCGCGTACCCGACGCGACGAGCTTCGATGTCCTCGCCGAGGCCGCCGGGACCGACGAGGAGACGATCAACCTCCTCAACGCCGAGTTCCCGCGCGACGTGACCCCGCCGCACCGGGAGGTCGAGGTTCGGGTCCCGGTCGAGGGGGCAGCCCGGTTCGCGGCGCGGTATGCCGCCGTGCCGGCCGATGAGCGGGTGACCTGGACGTTCCACACGGTCCAGCGCGGACACACGCTGGGGTGGATCGGACAGCAGTACGGGGTGTCGGTGGCGGCGTTGCGCGCGGCGAACGGCAACCTGAACCCGCGCCGCCTGCAGATCGGCCAGGAACTCGTGATTCCCCGGTCCGCGCGGGCCTCCGGCGCATCGATTGCGCAGAGTTCGAATGCCCGTCCGGTCACCGCGCGCACGAATGCCGAGGGGACGACCGTCGTCACCGTGCAGCGCGGGCAGACGCTCGACGTAATCGCGCAGCGATACGGTGTTTCGGTGGCGGCGCTGCGGGCCGCGAACGGCAACGTGAATCCGCGCCGCCTGCAGATCGGACAGGAGCTGCTGGTTCCGCGAGCCGGTAGGCCGGCCGGGGCGGGGTCCGCCGGGTCCGCGAGCGGCGGTGGCGGGCCTGTGACGATCGTGGTCCGGCCGGGCGACTCGCTATGGCTGATCGCCCGCCGACATGCGGTGTCGACGCGCGAGCTTATCGAGTGGAATCGCCTCTCCTCGACCCGGATCCACCCCGGCGATCGGCTTCAGATCCGGCGCTGAGCCGTCGCGCGGCGGGCCGGAGAGCGGATAGAGGACCGCGCCGCCCGACTCCCCGGGTTCGCCGGCCCCCTTCGGCAGTCCGTTACGCGTATCGACGATGATCGGCGCCTTCTCTAGCACGAGACCGTAGTCCACGTGCGGGTGATCCGTGATGACGACCGTCGCGTGGCTCGCTGCGAGCGACTCCGCCGTCAGCGGCTGCGATTCGAGATCGCCGCCCTCAAGCGCCAGCCGCGGTACGAACGGATCATGGTATGAGACCTCGGAGCCCTGCCGGCGCAGAAGTTCGATGACATCGAGCGCCGGACTCTCGCGGACATCGCCGACGCCCGGCTTGTAGGCGACGCCCAGCAGGAGGACGCGGCTGCCGTTCAGCGGCAGTCGATGCCGGTTGAGCGCCTGCGCGACGCGGTCCACGACGTAGCGCGGCATCTCCGCGTTGACCTCGGCGGCGAGTTCGATGAAGCGGGTCCGGTACTGGAGCGTCCGCATCTTCCAGGCGAGGTACTGCGGGTCGATCGGGAGGCAGTGGCCGCCCAGGCCGGGGCCGGGCGTGAAACGCATGAAGCCGTACGGCTTCGTCGCCGCGGCCTCGACGGCCTCGCCGATGTCGATCCCCAGACGGTCCGCGATCACCGCCATCTCGTTCACGAGACCGATGTTCACCGCGCGGAAGGTGTTCTCCAGCAGCTTCGTGAGTTCGGCGACCTCGGGCGACGAAACGCTCACGACCTCGTCGATGACCCGTTCGTAGAGACCGGCGGCGAGTTCGCGGCACGAGGCGGTCAGTCCGCCCACGACCTTCGCCGTGTTCGTGAACGTGTAGGTGGGATTGCCCGGGTCGACGCGCTCGGGGCTGAAGGCGAGGAAAAACTCCTCCCCCGCCGTAAGTCCGCCCTGTTCGAGTTCCGGCTGCAGGAGTTCCCGGGTCGTCCCCGGCCAGGTGGTCGACTCGAGGATGATGAGCTGGCCGGGCCGGAGACCGTCCCGGATGTGCCCGAGCGCGTCCAGAATGTGGGAAACGTCGGGGTCCCCGGTCTTCCCGAGCGGCGTGGGAACGCAGATGATGACGGCGTCCATCTCCCCGAGCCGGCCAAAGTCCGTGGTCGCATCGAGGAGGCCGCGCTCGACGACGGCGGCGACGGCCCGCGCCGGGACATCGCCGATGTGGGAGGCGCCCCGCCTCACCCGCCGCACGACACGCTCGTCGATGTCGAACCCCAGCGTCCGGAAGCCGGCGCCGGAGAACGCCGTGACGACGGGAAGGCCGACGTAGCCGAGCCCGAGCACGCCCACCCGGGCCGCACCCGACTCGATCTTGTTCCGGAGCGCCTCTCTGTGGTTCACCCAGTCCTCCGTATCCGCGTCCCCCGCAGCCGCGTCACTTCGCTTCCGCCGTCCAGGCGCCCGATCGTCCGCCGCGCTTCTCGAGGAGTCGAATCGGCCCCAGCGCCATGCCCCGGTCGATCGCCTTGCACATGTCGTACAGGGCGAGCAGACCGGCCGCGACGCCGGCCATCGCCTCCATCTCGACGCCCGTGCGCCACTCCGCCGAGGCCCGCACGCTGAGCCGGTAGGCGGGCGGCGTCTCCTCGGCTTCGAGGTCGACATCGACCGCGTCGAGAGGGATCGGATGGCAGAGCGGAACAAGCGTGGACGCCGTCTTGGCCCCCTGGATCGCCGCGAGACGGGCCACGGCGAGCGCTTCGCCCTTCTCGATCTCGCCCCCCCGGATGGCGTCGAGCGTCGCGCGGCGCATTCGGATCCGGCCCTCGGCCACGGCCACGCGCCGCGTGAGCGGTTTCTCGCCCACGTCGACCATTCGCACCCGCCCTTCCGAATCCAGATGTGTGAGTCCGTCCACGAAGCTGCCTCCCGTCACAGACTTCTCAGTACCCCCGCAAACTGCGGTGTTCCCGCCGTTCGGCCAGTGGAGCGGCCGGCGAAGGCCGCGCTCATCTCCTCGAGCAGGAGGGCCGTCGTCGCCTGCGGATTCAGGTTGCGGCCCACCCCTTCCACCGCCGCATCCACGGCCGCGAGGGCTTCGAGGACCGCTGCTTCCGCGGGGGCTCCGGCCGCTCCGCGGGCGCCCCCGCTTCCCGCTCCGCCGGACGTTCTCGCGCGGTCCGGATCGAGGGCCGCGTCGGCGGCCCCCGCGGCGACGCAGAGCATGTCCCGCAGGCGGATGCGCAGCGCCTCGAGCGCCGGCTCCAATTCCCCTCGGGCGCCACGGGCGGAGAAACGGGATGCGGCGCGATAGCGCGCCTGCGGCGTGCCGTCGAGGGCGGCGGCAAGCAGACCGTCCGCGGTGGCCTCGGATTCGCCGGCTTCGGCGTCGACGAGCCTGCGGGCCCGGTAGACGGCGCCACCGGCCCGCCTTGCCACGCCCCGCGCCCGGTCGTCGTCGCGAACGCCGAGGCGTTCCGCCACGTAGGCCGCTACGCGCTCGGTCGGCAGCGGCGCGATGCGGAGCGGCACCGTGCGGGAGCGGATCGTCGGCAGAAGGGCGTCCGGACGGCCGCTCGTGAGCACGATGTACGCGAAGGGCGGCGGTTCCTCCAGGAGTTTGAGAAAGGCGTTCGCCGCTTCGGGACTGGCGCTCTGCGGCACCATCCGTTCCGCATCCTCGATGACGAACACCGACCTGCCCGCCATCGACGGACGCCGGGACGCCTGGTTCCGGATGTTTTCCACGGCGGCCACATAGAGCCCCGTGACCGCGTCCGGGTCCAGACGCGCGTGGAGATCCTCCCGCAGGAGCGCGAGACGCTCGTGGCGCTGGGCCTCGATGGCCTCTCTCAGCTTGGCCCGCGAGGCGGCACGCTTGGGGCGCGGCATCGGGAAGTGGAGGTGGATGTCCGGGTGTTCCAGCCGCGCGGCCATGCGACAGCTCCGACAATCTTCGCACGGTCCATTCCCGGTCTCGGCGGCCTCGCACTGGAGCGCGCGCGCGAGCCACAGGGCCAGCGAACGCTTGCCGACGCCCTCCGGGCCGTGGACGAGGAGCGACTGCGGCAGCCTCCGGCCCGCGACGGCGCCTGCCAGGCGCCGCAGGAGGTCCTCCTGCCCCCAGGGACGCTGGCGCTCGCCGTTCACGGCCGGCCCCGCAGCCACCGGACGGGGTCCACCGCGCGGGGCCCCACCGCCCCCGGTTCGTAGATCTGGAACTCGATGTGCGGCCGGGTGGCGTCCCCGCCCACATGCCCGATCGGCTGTCCCTCGCCGACCGGCTGTCCCTCTCGGACCGTGACGTCGCGGAGCTTCTGATAGGACGAGTAGAAACCGCCTCCGTGGTCGAGGATCACCGTCTGTCCCGAGGCGCGTGCCGCCACAGAGGCGACGGTGCCGCGGTCCACGGCGTTCACGGGCGTGCCGCGCGGGGCCGCGATCCCGATCCCTTCGCGCGGGATCGTCGTGCGCCCTTCCCGCTCGGGCCCGAAGCGCCACAGGATCTCTCCCTCGACCGGCCAGGCGAGGCGTCCGAGATCCCCGGTCGTCAGCGACGAGACCGACGCGGCGCCGGCCTCCCGTTCCGCCGAGCGGCGTCGTTCTTCCAGGCCACCGATGAGCGCGCGCAGCTCGGCCTCCTCCGTCGCCAGGCGGGCCAGCGTCGACTGCGCCTCGTCGCGGCGGTCCTCGAAGCGGCTCAACCGTTCCTGCCGCTGCCCCTCCAGCCTCTCCAGCTCGTCGTACTCCCGGAGATTCTCCGTCCGTACGCCTGCGATGCGGTCGCTCTCCCGGCTCAACCCGCCGCGCTGGTCCGCGAGGCTGCCCTCGAGTTCCCTCACGTCCTCCAGGAGCATGCGGTCGAAGACCGCGACATCGCGGAGGTACCGGTAGCGATTGAGCAGGTCCGAGAACGACCCCGAGGAGAGCAGCACCTCGACGGTGCGGAGGGGGCCGCGCTTATAGATGTCGCGGAGCCGCGCCCGCAGCACGACTCGGCGCGCCGTGAGTTCGTCGCGCGTGAGCAGCATCTCGCGCGTCATGACCGTGAGCCGGTCGGAGAGTGCGAGCAGTTGAACGTCGAACTCGGCCAGCAGACTCGCCGAGGCGTCGATCTGGCGTTCGATGTTCACGAGTTCGGCCGAGTCGCCGCTGACCTGGCCGGCGATCCCCGCGAGTTCGCGGCGCAGCCGCTGCCGTTCTTCGCGAATGAGTTCCAGCCGCGCCTGGCTCTCGTCGAGGCGGCGCCGCACGTCGGGCGACTCCTGCGCGATCGCGGGAGCCGGCGCGGTCCACGCGTGGATCGTCGCGACGGCGACGCTCACGGCCGCAACGACCCGCGCCGTCCACGCGCGGCTACGAGGGGCCATACACCCGTCCCACCTCACGGTGCACGGAGAAGGCGGCAGCGAGCAGGCCGAGAGCGGCGGCGGCGGCGACCCCCGCCGCGGTCCAGAGGTGCGGGAGCCACGCGAGAGATTCGACGGCCGCGAAACGCGCGGGGAAGACGAGGTACGCGAGTCGCGTGACGCCGAGCGCGAGCAGCCCGCCCGCAAGCCCGGTGACCGCGCCTTCGAGGAGGAAGGGCCGCTGGATGTAGCCTTCCCGCGCGCCCACGATCTGCATGATCTCGATCTCTTCGCCGCGCGCGAGGACGGCCATGCGCACCGTCGTGACGATGAGGAGCACGGCGACCAGCGCGAACCCGCCGCCCAGGGCGAGGGCGATCCCCGCCGCCGCGCTCCGCAGGGCGAAGAGCCGCTCCACCCACTCCTCCCCGAAGCGCGCCTCCTCGATGAACGGATACGCCGCGAGCGTGCCCGCGGTCTCCGCCACCGTCTCCGGCGTGCGGAACCCCTCCCGCAGTCGGAGGTGAAGCGAAGCGGGAAGGGGATTCACGCGCAGTTCCCCGTAGACGTTCGAGAATTCGACGAGATCGCGCCGCGCCCGCTCCAGCGCCTCGTCCTTCGAGACGTAGCGCACCGACTCCACCGCCGGAAGCACCTCCAACTCCTGCCGGGCCGCCCGCACCTCTTCCGGGCCCGCGTCGTCGAGCAGGTAGCCGACGACCTCCACGCGGCGTTCCACGTCGCCGATCGCCCCGCCGACATTGTGCGCAACGAGCCCGAAGAGACCGAGGATCACGAGGCTGAGCCCCACCGCTCCGATGGAGAGGGCGCACAGCAGAGGCGTGCGCCGGAAGCCTGCGAGCGCCTCCCGCATGGCTCTCACGCGGCGGAGTCCCCAACGAGTCGTCCTCCTTGCAGCTCCAGTCGGCGAATCTCGCCATGCCCGCTGACGAAGTCCGCGTCATGCGTGGCCATGAGCACGGCCGTCCCGAGGCAGTTCAGCATCCGGAACAACTCGAACACCCCCGCCGCGGCGTCGGGATCGAGGTTGCCCGTGGGTTCGTCCGCGAGGAGGATCCGCGGTTCCGTAGCGAGGGCGCGCGCCACCGCCACGCGCTGACGCTCCCCGCCCGACAGTTCCGACGGTCTCGAGCTGCCGCGGGCGGCGAGACCGACCTGACTCAGCAGCCGCTGGACGCGCCCCGCGATCTCGCGCCGCGGCGTCCCGATGACCTCGAGCGCAAAGGCCACGTTCTCCGCGGCGGTCAGCCGTCCCAGCAGCTTGAAGTCCTGAAACACGAACCCCACCCGTCGCCGCAGCGCCGGGATGTCCCGGCGGCGGACCCGTCTCGAATTGTAGCGCGAGACCTGAACCTCGCCTTCGCTCGGCCGGATCTGAAAGTGGATCAGTTCGAGCACCGTCGACTTGCCGGCCCCCGACGGTCCCGTGAGGAAGGCGAACTCCCCCTTCCGGAGACGGAACGAAACCCCCCGCAGCGCGTCTCCCGAGCGCGGGTAGGCTTTCGAGACCTCCCTCAGCGAGATCATGTCGCGACGGCCCGCGCCGCGCAGAAGCGGGCGCAGAGGTCGATCGCGGCCCGCATCGCGCCCGGATCCGCGACCCCGCGGCCCGCGATGTCCATCGCCGTGCCGTGATCCGGCGACGTGCGCGGGAAGGGAAGCCCGGCCGTCACGTTCACGCCCTCGTTCATCGCGATCGTCTTCAGCACCGCGAGGCCCACGTCGTGGTAGGGCGTCACGACGAGGTCCGCCTCTCCGGAGAGCGCCTTCAGGAAGACGGTGTCCCCGGGGAAGACGCCGAGGATGTCCAGCGCGGGGTCGGCGGCGAGCCGGGCGAGCGCCGGCGCGAACACCTCGATCTCCTCGTCGCCGAACAGTCCCCCTTCGCCCGCGTGCGGATTGAGCCCCGCGAAGGCGAGGCGGGGCCGTTCGATCCCCCACCACGCGCGCAGGGCTTCGATCGCGATCCCGGATCTGCGCACGAAGAGGTCCGTGTCGAGCACGGAGGGTACGTCGCGCAGGGGAAGATGCGCGGTGAGGAGCGCGAGGCGCAGGGATCCGCCGAGGGGTGTGCGCTCGGCGGACATCATCATCGTGACCTCGCGCGCCCCGGCCAACTCCTGGAGGAACTCCGTATGCCCCGGGTGCGCGTACCCCGCGGCCCGCAGGGCGGCCTTGCTGATCGGAGCCGTGACGATCCCGTCGATCTTCCCCGTCCGCGCCATCGCGACGGCTCGTTCGATGGCCCTCGCCGAGAGCAGGCCCGCGAGCCTCTCGCCGCCCGCGGGGTCCCAGTCTCCCACCGTCTCCCGGGGCACCGCATCCAGCCGGTCCTCCACCTCGCCGAGCGACCGCGGCCCCACGAGGACCGCTTCGATCCCGTCCGCGACAGAGAACGAGGAGAGCGCCGCCGCGGTCACCTCCGGCCCGATCCCGCGCGGATCCCCCAGCGTGATCCCGAGGCGCGGCATGTGGGTCATCCTCCTCAGAATCTCACATCGATGTACGTGTTGAAACGCACCTCTTGGAGGATGATGTCGATCTGCTTGCGGGTACGGAGGCTCTGCCGGATCTGGTCCCGCACATCGTTGAGTTCGATCGGGCCTTCGGGACGGAACGACAGGACGTGGACGAGCCCGAACTCGGTCGGGCCGCCGCGTTCTATCGGCAGCGGCCCGTACACCGTGCCGGGCGTCGGGGCGGTGAGTCCGGATTCGGCGCCCCCGCCCGTGAACTGGCTGACCAGGCTCGCGAGCGAGACGTCGTCGAAGCGGATCGCCTCGTCGGCCACCCGTCCGCGGAACACGACCACGAGCCGTTCCGGGTCGGCGCCGGCCCGCAGGCTGTCCGCGACCTGGATCGCGAGCGTGCGGGCCTCCTCGACGTCTTCCTCCGTGATATCGGGGCGCAGGAGGATGTGACGCAGATAGCGCTCCGCCCCCCGCTGGCGCTCGATCTTGATGAAGTGGAGCCCGAACTGCGTCTGCACCGGACCCACCGTCTGGCCGGGGCGTGCCCCCCAGGCGGCGTCGCCGAACGGTTTCACGAGCAGTTCGCGGCTCATCCAGCCCAGCTCGCCGCCCTGTTCCCTGGTGCCGTCGTCGTCGGAGTGGCGGCGGGCGAGGACCGAGAACTCCTCCTCGTTCGCGAAATCGTTCTGCACCCGGATCGTGCGCGCCAGGACGCTGTCCCGGGCCGCGCCGCTCGGATTCGGCGTGACCACGAGCCGGTTGAAGGAGACGAGCGCGGGGCGCGGTGGCTGGTTCTGCGCGAACTCCTCGAAGGCGGCTTCGACCTCTTCCTCGCTCACGATGACCGGCGGCAGGTCGTCGCGCTGCTCGAGTTCGAACCGATAGGCCTGGCGCATTCCCTCGGCCTGAGCCTGGGAGCGGAGCATCTGGCGGAACTGGAGCATGTTCATGCCCGTCTCTTCCACCGCCAGCATCATCTCGTCCTCGGAGGAGAACCGCGATCGCCTCTCCGCGAAAATCTCGTCCGCCATCTGCGTCACGCGATCCTCGGGCACCGTGACCCCCGCGTTCCTCGCCTGCTGCAGGTAAATGAGGTCGTCAATCATCGCCTCGAGTACGTCGTCGGCGAAGGTTTTCCAGCGCTCCGAACCCTCGGGCGGGATCCGGGCGCCGGCACCCTGCAACTGGTAGAGCGTGATCTGCAGATCGGACAGGAGGATCGCGGTGTCGCCCACCACGGCCACGATCCGGTCCAGCGTCTCCACGCCGGAGGGGAACCCGGTCGCCTCCACGGTGTCGGGCGCCGCCGGTTCGTTCTCCTGCAGTGCGGCGAGCGGCGCGCTGAGGGCGAGCGCCGCGGCGAGCAGGCAGGCCCCGGCCCGGAAGGCTTTCATTCCACGATTGATGTCGATCACGCTAGACTCCTCCGGCGGCCGCCGGAACTCTGGTCTCCTTCGCCTCCGTGCGCCCCGGCGCCGCCAAGAGGCCCAGGGCTTCCACCAGCATCGGCAGGAGGGGCTCGGTTCCCGCCCGGCGCAGGACCAACGATAACGGTTCCAGCCGCCGCACTTCAACGTGCAACTGCCGGTCCGCGAGCGCATTCGTGAGCAGCCTGAGCCGCGGCGAGGCCGTCGCTTCGAACGAGATTCGGGCATCGTCGTCGGAGGCCCGGATCCAGTCCGCGCCGATCGCCGCCCCGAGAATCCGGAGTTCCGCCGCCGCGACGAGACGCGCCGCGGGGGACGGAAGGCGGCCGAAGCGATCCTCGAGTTCCGCGCGGAACGCCTTCACCTCCTCCCACTTCGTGAGACGCGAGAGTCGGCGATAGAGATGCATCTTCACCGGAGACCCGGCGACGTAGTCGTCGGGGAGGAACGATTCTCCATCCACGGAGACCCGGGCGCGCGGCGTGGGGTCCGAGGATTCTCCCCTCAATCGCCGAAGCGTGCTCTCGACGAGCCGCTGCCACGTCTCGATCCCCACGGCGGTGGCGAAGCCGCTCTGCTCGCCGCCCAGGAGGTTCCCCGCCCCCCGCAACTCGAGGTCCTTGAGCGCCACCTCGTATCCGGACCCCAGTTCCGTGTGGTGCTCGAGCACGCGCAGCCGCTCGGCCGCATCCGTGGCCACATCGGAGGGGACGACGAGATAGCAGTAGGCGCGCCGGTGGGAGCGGCCGACCCGCCCCCGCAACTGGTAGAGCTGGGCGAGGCCGAAGTTGTGGGCCCGGTGCACGATCATCGTGTTCGCGGACGGGACGTCGAGCCCGTTCTCGATAATGGACGTGCAGATGAGGAGGTCGATCTCGCCGCGGACGAAGCGGTGCATGACGTCCTCGAGTTCGCGCTCCGGCATCTGGCCGTGCGCGATGGCGGCGCGCGCCTCGGGGATCAGCCTTTCCACGCGGCTCGCGGCGGCGTGGATCGTCTCGACGCGGTCGTGAACGAAGAACACCTGGCCGCCGCGGTCGAACTCGCGCCGCAGGGCCTCCTCCAGGATCCCGTCATCCCAGGACAGCACGTGCGTGATGATCGGCATGCGGTTCCGCGGCGGCGTGCGGATCGTGGAGAGGTCGCGCAGCCCGCCGAGCGCCAGGTGAAGCGTCCGGGGG
Organism: Candidatus Palauibacter australiensis; assembly: GCA_026705295.1. Lineage (NCBI taxonomy): Bacteria > Pseudomonadati > Gemmatimonadota > Gemmatimonadia > Candidatus Palauibacterales > Candidatus Palauibacteraceae > Candidatus Palauibacter > Candidatus Palauibacter australiensis. The sequence goes on along the minus strand of JAPPBA010000165.1, from coordinate 11,245 downwards.
ATCGGGGTCGCCGTGAGGGTGAGGACATCCACGGTCTCGCGGACCTCCTTGAGCCGCTCCTTCTGGCGGACGCCGAATCGCTGTTCCTCGTCTACGATGAGGAGGCCCAGGTCGCGGAATCCGACGTCGCGCGAGAGGAGCCGGTGCGTGCCGATGACGATGTCGACGGTCCCGGCTTCGAGCCCCGCGATGACCTCGCGCTGCTCACGCGGGGTGCGGAAGCGCGACAACCCCTCCACGTGCAGGGGGAAGCCCGCGAGGCGCTCGCGGAAGGTGGCGAGGTGCTGGTCCGCGAGGATCGTGGTCGGGGCGAGGACTGCGACCTGCGCGCCGTCCTGCACGGCCTTGAACGCCGCGCGGATCGCGACCTCCGTCTTCCCGAAGCCGACGTCCCCGCACACGAGGCGGTCCATCGGGACCGGCGCCTCGAGATCGCGCCGCACGGCCTCCCAGGCGCTGAGTTGATCCGGCGTCTCATCGTAGAGGAAGGCGGATTCCATCTCCCGCTGCCAGGCGGTCTCGGCCGGGAAGGCGCGTCCGGGCGACATCTTGCGCCGCGCGTAGAGTTGGAGGAGTTCGACCGCCGTGGCCTCGATCGCCGCGACGGTCCGGTTCCGGAGCTGTTTCCACTTCCGCCGGCCCAGCTTGTGGACTGCGGGCGGCCGGGCGTCGGAACCCGCGGCGCTCCACCGCTCGATGAGGTCCAGCCGATAGTGCGGGAGTCGCAGGATTTCGCCGTCGGCGTAGCGGATCTCCATCGTCTCGATCGTCTCGCCGCGCACTTCGACGCGCTCCAGGCCCATGTAGCGGCCGATCCCGTGCTCCATGTGAACCACGTAGTCGCCGGGTTCGATGGCCGCGATGGATTCGATGGTGGCGGCGCCGCGCAGCCGGACGCGGTGGCGGCGATACCGGCGCCGGAACACCTCGTGATCCGTGAGGACGAGCAGGGTGCCGGGGACGCCGACCCTGAACCCGCCGCTGAGCGATCCGATGGCGAGCGCGACTTCGCGGGCGAGCGCCGCGCCTCCGCGTTCGGTGAGGATCTCCTCCAGCCGCTCGACTTGACCGTCGTTGTCGCAGAAGACGACGAGTCGTTCGCCGCGGGCCCGCGCCGTGCCGATCTCGGCCACGAGCCGCTTCATGTCGCGGTCTATGGAAGGCGGAGGCTCGACCGGAAGCCGAATCGCGGCCGGCGGCGCCTGCTCCGGTTCCGTGAATTCGAGGAGGCGGAACGCGGCGAGCCGCTGCTCCGCCTCGGAAGGCGGGAGGACGAGGCACTCGGCCGGCTCCGCGCCGGCGCCGACGCGCTTCCTCGCGTCCCGGACCTCGGCCCACAGGCGCTGGCGGGCCCGGACGCCTCCTTCCGGGTCGAGGATCAGCGCGAGCGCCGTCGGAGGAAGCGTCTCGAGGAGGGCGCGCCGCTCCACGTCGCCCGGCGCTTCCGAGCCGCGCAGCGCGATCGGAAGGACCTCCACGCTCTCCCTGGTCTCGGTCGAACGCTGGGTGAGCGCGTCGAAGCGGCGCACCGACTCCACCTCGTCGCCCCAGAGTTCGATCCGCAGCGGCGCCGGATGCCCGAACGGGAACAGGTCCACGATCCCGCCGCGGATCGCATAGTCCCCGACTTCACGGACGGTGTGGGTGCGGCCGAATCCCATCTCCTCCAGGCGGCGGCCGAGTTCGGCCAGGGGGTGCGCGGCCCCCCGCCGGATCGTGAGGGCGAGGCTCGTCCCGCGGCCGACGGGGATCGGCGCCCGCTCGGCGAGCGCCCGGGCCGTCGTCGTAAGGATGCGGCAGCGTCCGCCGAGCAGCGCCCCCATCGCGTCCACGCGCTGGGCCTCGATCTCGATGTGAGGGTCCGCATCCTCGTACGGGAGGGCCTCTCGCTGCGGATAGCAGCGGGCGCCGCCCGCCCCGAGCGTGCGGAGATCCTCGAAGAGCGCCTCGGCCCGCTCGGGCGTTTCCGCGACGAGGACGATGGGTGCACCGACCGCCAGATCGTCGAGCGCGAGCGCAAGCGCGGCGGATCCCGCGCCCGGGAGCGGGTGGAGGAACGCACGGGCGCCACGCCGCGGGAGCGCCTCCGGGATTCCGGCGGCTCGCACGGTTTGGAGGAACGACGTTCGAATCAGTTCGACGCGCCCGATGTCGCCTCGCTCCCTTCGCCGTCCGCGCTCGGGCGGCGCGACCGGCCCGGCGTCGCCAGGTACAGTTCGATCCCGATCAGCGCGAGCGCCAACGCGATCAACCACGGGGCCATGTCCCGGCCCCGCCGCGCTCGAAAGATACCGTCTTCCCAGGCGCTCGCGTCGGGGCCCGCCGTGAATACCGGCCGGCCGGCGAACAGTTCCTCCAGTTCGCGCCGCCCCATCGGCGTCGGGTCGGCCTCCTCCTCCGGCACGTTCGCCGCGAAGTGCGTTTCCGCGCTCGCCCCGTCGCTCCCGGTACCGCGGACCGCATACACTCCCGCCCTGAGCGGCGTGAACCGCGCTCCGCCCTCCACGCCACGCACCGTCCCGTCGGGGGATTCGACCTCGCTCGCCCACTCCGGGAGGGTCAGCGGGCGTCCCGCGCCAAAGTCGGCGAAGGGCCACGTGGCCAGGTGCGACCAGTGCACGAGGAGCGCTTCGAGGAAGGGGACCATGGCGGGATGCGCGGGGAGGTCGCTGGCCGTGGCGGAGAGCGGCGAGGCGAGGACCAACGCCATCCGGTCCTCCGAATCCGTGCGGATGAGCCACGGTTCGCTGTCGTCGGTGCGCAGCAGCGTCGTGTCGGCGGCCGACCCGCCGCCGGTCGCACGAAGGAGGTAGCGCTGCCGAACCCGCACCCCCGAGAGCGAGAACGCGGCCTCCGGCTCCGCGAGTCCGAGGTCGCCCGGTCCCGCATCGACGCGCGCCTGCCAGGCGATCCCGACGGCCGCCAGCCCCTGGTTGAACGCCGCCAGATCCACCGGGTCCGCGGGCGGAACGAAGATGACGGTCTCCGCGCCCTCCCACGGCGCGCCGACGCTCGCATCCCCGTCCACGACCGCGACGGTCGCGTTTCCTCCCGCTCCCAGCCGACCCCCGTCTCGGAGCGTTTCGATCCCGAGTCCGACGAAGCCGTTCGCATCGCCGTGGAAGCGAACCGTGGGGGGAGGCACGACCCGGATCGCGAAGTAGCGCAGGTCATCGGCCCGCGCGCCGGCGGGGTCGACCTCCAGCCGTCCCTCGTGCAGCCCGGGCCCGAGTTCGGGGAGGCCGAGGACGGCGCTCGCTCCCCAGGGGGCCCGGGCCGCCCCGGCGAGCCGCCCGTCGAGTTCAAGCCGGATGTCGGCTTCCGCCACCTCGTCGTCCGGTGGATCCGGCCGCGTGGCCGGTCCGGTGCGCGTGCTGCGCACGATGACGCCGTGTCCCGTCCCCGACGGCGCGGTGGTGCCGCCGGTGAGTTCGACGTCGACGAGGGCGCCGTTCGGCTCGGCCGGCGGCCGCGGCGCGTAGGCCACGAGGGGGGCGGCGTCGCTTGCGGGCGTCGGGGCGGTCCGCCGGGCGGATGCCTGGAGGTCCGACAGCAACTGGATTTCGCGACGCCGGTTGCCGTCGGCGGGGAGCGCCGCGGCCGCCCGAGCCACGACGGCGGCCAGATCGGCCGCGCCGTCCGTCGGCCGGAGCTGCCCGAGGGCCGGCGCGGCCCGCCCCGCCGAGACGCCCGCCGCGAGCGGCTCCCCCACGGTGGGGAAGATCCACACGCGATCCTCCGGGCGGGCCGCAGCGAGCGCCGCCTGGGCCAGCTCCACGAGCGACTCGAACAGGATGCGATCCCCGTCCAGCCGTCCGACGCTCGCCGAGTTGTCCACGATGAGCGCGAGATCCGTCGGCTCGTGGTCGTGGGCGCCGCCCCGCCCGATGAGCGGGCCCGCCGCGGCAAGCGCGAGTGCGATCAGGAGGCCGATCCGCACGGCGAGTAGCAGCAGGTCCGACGCCGCGAGCGACCTGGAGCGCGCGTCTTCCGCGCGGCTCAGGTAGCGGAGCGCGGGGAAGGACACGCGCCGGTCGGTCTGGCGCCGCCGCAGGTGGAGGATGAGCGGCACGACCACGCTCAGCCCGAGCGCCAGCGCCGAGAGGTAGAGGAAGCTCAAGCCATTCCGGCTCCCCTCACCCGCCGGCCCGCCTGCGCATGAACTGCCTCAGCGCGAGCCCGAGGGGAGTGTCCGTCGTGAGGAGCGCGTAGTCGGCCCCCCAGCGCAGCGCCTCCTTGCGCCAGCCATCGACCGCCGCCTCGACCGCCTCCCGGTACTGCCTGCGGAGCGCCGCGGAGTTGGCGCCAAGTTCCTCGCCCGTCTCGGGGTCGAAGAAGATCGCCTCCCCCTCCGCGGGAAGTTCCCGTTCGCCGGGGTCCATGATGTGGAACAGGATCACCTCGTGGCCGCGGTGCCGGAGATAGCGCAGGGACATCCGCGTCGTATCCGGGTCCACCAGCAGGTCGGAGATGAGCACGACGAGGCCTCGCCGCTGAAGCCGGCCGGCGATCTCCTTGAGCGCGGAGCCCGCATCCGTCCGGCCATCGGCGGAGAGGCGCGTGAGTTCGCCCAGCAGCCGGCGCCAGTGGCGGCGCGTGGTGCGCGGCGCCATGTGCGCCCGCAGCGCCTCATCGAAGGCGATGAGTCCGGTCGCGTCGCCCTGCTGCACGAGGAGCAGCGAAAGCGAGGCCGCGAGCAGCCGCGCGTAGGCGAGCTTGGTCGGAAAGCGTTCCTCGTCCGACACCCAGCCCATCGACCGGCTCACATCGACGAGGAGGTAGGCCCGCAGGTTCGTCTCCTCTTCGTATTGCTTGATGAAGAGGCGGTCCGTCCTCGCGTAGGCCTTCCAGTCCAGGTACCGGAGATCGTCACCGTGATTGTAGGGGCGATCCTCGGCGAACTCGGCGGAGAAGCCCCGCTTCGGCGAGTCGTGGAGCCCGATGAGGAACCCTTCGACGATGTGGCGGGCCACGAGTTCCAGGTGCGAGAGACCCACGATCTCGCGCGGACTCGCGAGGTCGAGGCGCTGCCGGGAAGCTTCGAGAGCGGGGGTGAGAGTTGCGGTGCCTTCGGTCATCGGAAAAGACTAGCTCCACGTGGCGGAGCCCCGCCACACGTCGCGGACCCGCCTTCGATCGAACGTCTCTCCGGGAAGGAAGCGAATGAAAAGGAAGCTGCCCCGAATCACGCCGACCCCGCCGGGCGCGCCGGCGGTTGCGATGTGGGTCCCGCTGCTCGTTCTCGCGGCCTCCCCCGCGGGAATTGCCGCGCAGGCCGAAGCCGGGGCCGGGGCGGCGACCATCACGGCGGCCGACCTGCGTCTCCGCATCGGCGCCCTGGCGCACGACTCGATGCGGGGCCGAGCGACGCCGAGCCCGGAACTGGACCAGGCGGCGCGGCACATCGCCCGCCGTTTCGAGGAGTTCGGCCTTCAGCCGGCGGACGGCGACAGCTATCTGCAGGAGTACCCGCTGACCGCTTCCCGAGCCGGCTCCCCCGAACGTCAACTGCTCGAGATCGACGGTCCGGGAGGCGGGGCGATCGACGTGTCCGAGATCCTCTCCGTGCCGGGCGGCCGAGGCGAGGCGGCCGGTCCGCTCGCGATCGTGACGCCCGGCGGCGTGGACCCGCCATCCGGCGCCGTCGCGGTCATGCCGATCGCGCCCGAGGACACGCGACGAGGCCTCGAAGCCGTCCGCGGCATCCTCGATGGTGGCGCGGTCGCCGTGCTGCTCGCGGTCGACGCGCCGGACGACTACTTCGACAGCATTCGGCGCTTCTATGAGCGGGAGCGGCTGTCCGTCGGCATGCCGGAGGAACTCGGCGCCCCGGTCGCGCTCGTCCGGACGCACGCGCTCCCCGAAACGCTGCGCGCGGCCCTCGCGTCCGGCGCCGCCGCGACGGCCTGGGAGGCGACGGTGCGCACGCACTCCGAATTCCGCGAGGAGCGAGCCTACAACACGATCGGCTGGATCGAGGGCTCGGACCCCGACCTCCGCGGCGAGTTCATCGTCTTCACGGCCCACATGGATCATGTGGGCGTGGGGCGGCCCGTTGACGGGGACTCCATCTACAACGGCGCCGACGACGATGCCTCGGGAACCGCTGCCATCATGGAACTCGCGCAGGCGTTCGCGTCGCTGGAAACGCCGCCGCGCCGCTCCCTCGTATTCATGACCGTGAGCGGGGAGGAGCGTGGACTCCTCGGCTCCGGGTGGTATGCGGAGAACCCGCTGTTCCCGCTCGGGGCGACGGTCGCCAACCTGAACATCGACATGATCGGACGGAACTGGCGCGACACCGTCGTGGCGATCGGGGCCGACGAATCGACGCTCGGCGCGACACTTCGGCGGACGCTGCGGGAGCACCCGGAACTCGGGCTCGAGGTGATCGACGACCCGTGGCCGGAGGAGAATTTCTATTTCCGCTCGGATCACTACAGTTTTGCGAGGAAGGGCGTACCCATTCTCTTCTTCTTCACGGGCACGCACGAGGACTATCACGGCCCCAACGACGAACCGGACCGGATTCTGTACGAGAAGACGGCGCGCATCACGCGCCTCATCTTTCACCTCGGGCAGCGCATCGCCGACGCCAACGAACGGCCCGAGTGGGACCCGGCCGCATACCGGCGGGTTGTAGAGGGTGTCGGCCGGGGGTCGTCGAGCCCCCAGGAGTCGCGGAGCCCCCGAAGGTCGCCAAGGGCGCCAGCAGGAGAGTGAGTGACATGTCGGAGCAGGATCAACAGCCGTACGTGATCGTGGAACGCCGGGCGTCCGGGGTCGTCGCCTTCTTCTGCGGCGCCCTCGTGGGTGCGGGCGTCGCGCTGCTCCTGGCGCCGAAATCCGGACGCGAAACGCAGGCCGACCTGCGCGAGGGGGCTCGCCGGCTGAAGGAGGGAACGGAGGAGCGGCTCACGGACCTCCGGGAAACGCTCGGGGACCGCTACGACCGCACGCGCGACGAAGTGGGAACGCGCGTGGGGGCCTTCCGCCGGAACGTCGCTGACCGCCAGAAGCAGGCGGGGGAGGCGATCAAGGCGGGAAAGGACGCGGCCCGGCAGGCCCGCTCCGATCTCGAGGCGCGTGTCGCCGAGTCCAAGGAGGCCTACCGCGCGGCGCTGGCGGAAGGCGAGGCTCCGGAGGAACCAGCCGCAGCCGGTTCCGGGGATGCATCGGGAGACGGAACCGGAGACGAGGCGGGCGATGCGCCGGAGGCCGCTGGGAGCGCGGGAGAAGCGGACGACGGGGCGTCCCGGGAGTGAGCCGTGGGCGATCGCGATGGAGTCCGGGTCATCGCCCGCAACAGGAAAGCTCGCCACGACTACGAGGTGCTCGAGCAGTTCGAGGCGGGGCTCGTGCTGCGGGGCGCGGAGGTGAAGTCGCTCCGCGACGGGAAGGCGAGCTTCGCGGACTCGTTCGGGCGGATCGACGGCGGGGAGGCGTGGCTCCATAATCTCCACATTCCTCCGTACGACAAGGCGACGATCGATGCCCCCGACCCGGTGCGCCGGCGAAAGCTCCTGCTCAGGAGACGGGAGATCGATCGTCTGCGCTCGAAGACGCGGGAGAGCGGGCTGACGCTCGTGCCGCTGGACATCCACTTTCGGCGCGGCTTCGCCAAGGTCACCCTGGGGCTGGCGCGGGGGAAGAAGCACCGGGACCGGCGGGAGGATCTGAAGAGGAAGACGATGCAGCGGGAGGCCGAGCGGGCGAAGAGAGAGGCGACGCGTGGCGGTTGACCGGGGGGCCGGCGGCCGGCGCGACCGGGTCGGCGCGGGCGGGCGGACCGCGGTTGCCGCCGTCGTCATCGCGCAGACCGTGCTTTCCGGGAGCCTGACGGGAATCGACGCACAGGCGCTCCCCGACACGGTACGGGCGGAGGTCTCGGGCCGTACCGTGAGTCTCCCCGTCTCCCGGCACCGGGCCTACCCCGCCGTGGACGCGGCGGAACTCGCGCTCGCCCTGGAGAGCGTCCTCGACGCCGTCACGCGGAACGGCGTCTTCCTCCGCGCCCGCCTCCGCGGCGAAGAGGTCGCGTTCGAGGCCGAATCTCCCTTCTTCCGGCACGGAGGGCGCACGGTGCAGCTCGCGAATCCGCCCTACGAGGAAGGCGGCGCCTTCTGGCTCCCGGCCGAGTTCGTCGCGCGGTGGGTGTCGGAGGGACCGCCGCCGGTCGCCGCCGGGTCCGAAGGGTCCGAAGGGTCCGGGGCGCCCGCCTCGTCGCCGGCGCCTCCGTCCTCCCCGCCGGCCGCCGACCCGCTGCCGGCCCGCGTCGACCCGGCGGCCCCGTGGCGCGTGATCATCGACCCGGGGCACGGGGGCCGGGACCCGGGAACGCTGGGCAGCGCGAGCTACGAGAAGGACATCGTGCTCGCGATCGCGAGGCGACTATCCGAGGAGCTTGAAGGGCGCGAGATGTTCGAGCCTCACATGACCCGGGACACGGACGTCTACGTAGACCTCGACGTGCGGTCCCAGTTCGCGGTGGACCGGGCCGGGGATCTCTTCGTCTCGATTCACGCCAACGCCGCGGGGGACGAGCGGGCGCGCGGGTTCGAGACCATCTTCCTCGGGCAGGCCCGCTCGGAGGAGGCGCGCGAGGTCGCGCTGCGGGAGAACCGGGGCCCGGAGGTGGATGAGGCGGCGGGTTCACCGTCCGACGTTCAGTTCATCCTCGCGGGACTGGACCGCACCGAGAATCTTGCGGAGTCGCGGCTCTTCGCCGGGTTCGTGCAGAACTCGATCCGAAGGGTCCGGCGTGGCGGGTCCCCCGACCGCGGCGTCATACAGGGTCCGTGGTGGGTCCTGCTCGGGGCGCTCGTGCGCATGCCGTCGGTGATCGTCGAAGTCGGTTTTCTCTCGAACGGAGAAGAGGAGCGCTACCTGAACGGGGCGGAGGGACAGGAAGCGATCGCGCGGGCGATCGCGGATGCGATCGTGGCGTACCGCGCGGACGTGCTGCGCCGGTACGCGCCCGCGCCGGAGCCGGGGTGCTGAGCGCCGGCGGCGATGTGGCGGTGGAGCGCGCCGTGCCCGTGAGCCGGCGGGCGGTGCTGCTCTCCACGCGCCTCGTGGCCCGCGATACCTGGTGGCAGGAGTTCGACTGCCCGGACATCGCGGCCGCCGCGCTCCCCGGGCAGTTCGTCATGCTCGGCGTCGGGCTCGACGCGCCGGGGGCCTGGCTCCTCCCGCGTCCGTTCAGCGTGGGCTGGACGGGCCCCGGCGGCGAGGTCGGCATCCTCCTGCGCGCCTACGGACAGGGCACCCGGGCGCTCGCGACGCTGGAAGTCGGGCAGACCGCCCTCCTCCTGGGTCCGCTGGGCCGCCCCTTCGACACGGAGGGCGCGGATGTCGAGTGCGTCGCGGGCGGCGTCGGCCTCGCCCCGTTCATCTTCCTCGCGGCGCGCGAGGCGGCGGCTGGACGGCGGGTGCGGCTTATCTACGGAGAGCGGGACGCCGAAGCCGTCTTCGACCCCGCGCTCATCGCCCGCCTCACGGATCACGACCCGGAGTTGTTCACCGAAGACGGGAGCGCCGGCCGGAAGGGCCTCGTGACCGCCGGCCTCGACCCGGCGTCGCGCGCGCTCCTCCTCGGCTGCGGTCCGACGCCGCTCCTGCGGGCGCTCGAGGCCTTCGCGCGGGAACACGGCCGCCGGCTCCAGGTCTCGGTGGAGGAGCACATGGGCTGCGGGATCGGGACCTGCCAGGGGTGCGTCGTGCGCGGGGCGGACGGCCGCTGGGTGAAGTCGTGCATCGAGGGCTCCGTCTTCCCGGCGGAGGAACTCGACTGGGGGGCGATCTGACCCCCGCGGCGTCGTCCCCGGGCCTCGTCCAGCGCGTGTTCGGGGCGGAGTTCCCGAGTCCCGTGCTCCTGGCCTCGGGCACGTGCGGCTACGGGCAGGAATACGCCGATCTCATCCCCCTCGACGAGATCGGAGGCCTGGTCACGAAGGCGGTGAGCCTCGAACCCCGCCCCGGGAACCCGCCGCACCGCGTCGCGGAGACGCCCGGCGGGATGATCAACGCGATCGGGCTCGAGAACCCCGGGCTGCACGGCTTCATCGCGGAGAAACTCCCCTGGCTGCGCGAGCACCTCCGCCGCGCGCACGTGTTCGTGAACGTCGTCGGGCACTCGGCGGAGGACTTCGCCGCCGTCGTGCGCGGACTCGACGGAGAAGACGGCTTCCTCGGGTACGAGATCAACGTCTCCTGCCCGAACGTGAAGGGCGGCACGATGTTCGGCACCGACGAGCGGGCGCTGGCCGACCTCGTGGTGCGCCTCCGCGGCTGCACCGAGCGGCCGCTCGTGATCAAGCTCACGCCCAACGTCCCCGACGTGGGCGACTTCGCCCGCATCTGCGAGGAGGCGGGCGCCGACGGTCTGAGCGCGATCAACACCTTCCCGGGGATGGTCGTCGACATCGGGCGGCGCGAACCGCTGATCGGCAACAAGTCCGGCGGCGTGAGCGGGCCCGCGATCCTCCCCATGGGCGTCTACGCGACGTGGCGCGCGCGGCAGACGTGCGGGCTTCCGATCATGGGAATCGGGGGCATCCGCAACGCCGATGACGCGTTGCAGTACATCCTCGCCGGCGCCTGTCTCGTGCAGATCGGGACGGCTTCGTTCGTCGATCCGGGCGCGGCGGTGGATGTCCACGAAGGGATCTCGAAATACCTGGAGGCAAACGGCGTCGCGCGCCTCGAGGATCTCGTGGGCGCGCTCCAGGCCCGGCCCGGCGCGGGTCCCGCGATTCCCGCCGGCTGATGATTCCCGGCAAGGCGCTGGTCGACCTCGCGTCGGCGCTCTTCATCGAGTGGCACGGCGAACCGCCGCGGGACATCCGGCCGGTCGCCGCGGACGGCTCCACCCGCAGCTACTGGCGTCTCACCGCGGGGGACGGGGCTTCCGCCATCGGCGCCCACGGGCCCGACCCGATGGAGAACCGGGCCTTCCTCTCCTACTCCCGTACGCTGCGCGAACTCGGACTGCCCGTGCCGGAGGTGTACGGAGCGGACGAGAAGTCCGGCGTGTGGCTCCTCGAGGATCTCGGCGACACGACCCTCTTCGATGCGATCAAGGAGGCGCGGGACCCGGGATCGGACGCCTTCCCCGACGCCGTCCTCCCCCTCTACCGGCAGGTGCTCGAGATCCTGCCGCGCTTCCAGGTCGAGGGAGGGAGGCGGATCGACTTCCGCCGGGCCTATCCCCGGGCGGCGTTCGACCGGCAGTCCATTCTCTGGT
>JAPPBA010000164.1 GCA_026705295.1 Candidatus Palauibacter australiensis | reverse complement strand
CCAGCCCCTCCGGGAGACACACGGAGTGTGGCCACGGAGGGTAGGCTGGCTGACCTACATAAGCCCCGTCCGACAAGCCCTTGGGCGCGGCGTCCGGGACCCGGCGACCGCCGCCGTCGCAGCGGTGCCGGGGCACCTCCGCGAGCGCTCCGGGAAACCCGTTCAGACGCACCTCGCGAGGCGCGACCGGGGGTGGGACGGAGACCGGCAATGCCGGGCTGTCCATGCACTCCGGAAGCCGGAGCGGCGAACGATCTCGCCAGTGCCATGGCCGATGGACACGGGCACCGGTTCCGTCTTGGGGTAGATCGACCTGACTACTTGCGACTCCTCCGGTGTTTCGGCGCGTTCGCTCGGGCCGTCCTTCACGCTTCGGTAACCCGAGGGGCAACGTATTACGGATTCCATCGGCGAATGGTTTCATTCCGGTTGGCGAGCGGTTCGGATAACGCAACGTCGGACGTACGCCGAAGACGGGTTCACGGTCAGGTCGGAGGACCGGAGCGCCCCCTCGGCTCCCCCGCACGGGGGCGATCATGGTGCGTCCTTTCGCGAGCTTCATGCTCGAACGGTGGAGGACCGTTCGAGGGGCAGTCAACTGGTCGGAGAGATCCTACAGTCCAAGGCGTTCCAAGGCGCTCCAGGGAGGGATCGGGACTGCCGGACACCGCCGCCAGTGGCTGGTCGAAACGCCCCCGCCGCGATTCTCTTGCGCCGCGCTGGGCAAGATCCAACAACCGTGCGGGTTGCCAATCGGGCCACCGCCCTCTGGCCGTGGTCAGCGACCCACCTCGAATTCCGAGCGGGGCAGACCTGACTGGCGGATGATCGACATCAGCGTGCCTGTCCGCAGCTCTCGGTGATCCGGAACCGGGACGGTGAGCGTTCCGCCGGCGTCCGTCTTCTGCATCGCGATGTGGCTGCCCCGTCGTCGGACCTCGATAAAGCCGTTGGCCGCCAAGATGCGGCAAGCTTCGCGACCGGACAGGACGCGAAGCCTAGCCAACCGCAACCTCGATCTGAGTCACATAGACTTCGCCTCGCAGGCGCCGGTCGACCTCGCCGGGCGGCGCGGTCTCGAAAAACAGGGCAAGGGCTTCGGCGAGATTGTCGCGAGCCTCTGCCACGGTCTCACCTTGGCTCGCAACGTCCAGCTCGGGGCAGAGCGCTACATAGCCCTCACCCTCGCGCTCAACGATCGCGGTCAAGCGTCGGGTCATTGCAGTTCCTCCATGCATTTACGCTAGCAGGCACCCGGCTCCAGCGCCATCCGTCCCGTTCGGGACGAGAGGGTCGAAGCACACGACCAAATCGGGAGTGGCGGCTCCTCTCGCAGCGGTTGCCCGTTGCCCGTAGCGCCCCCGGCTTCCTAGTGTTCGTACCCGATCCGATTTCAACTGTTGCTCCCAGCCTCCCCGCGCAGGCCCCATGAAACCCATCTTCGAGACCTGCCAACCCCGCCCCGAAGTGCTGGCGGGCGACCTGACCGAGGACACATTCGCGGCCCGGCTCCGCGACGTGATCGACGGAACGGCGGATGTTGCGTACCAGGATCCGGGCAACTTCTTCCGCAATACCTTTCCGACCGATGGGCTGAGAACGCTGGCGCGGGAGGTTCTCGGTCGCCTCTCCGGGAAGGAGCCGGGGAACAGCCCGTTCATCCGCTTGGAGACTTCGTTCGGGGGCGGCAAGACCCACAACCTGATCGCATTGTACCACCTTGCCACGGGCGGCGGGCAGGCGGCGCTGGACGCCGCCGAAGAGAACGCGGCGCGGGGCACCGGGAGTGAAGGAATCGTTCCCGATGCCGACTGGCTGCCCGCCGACCGATGGGCGGTCGCCGGCGTTGTGGGGTCGGATCTGGATCCCGCCGAGGGGATCGCACACGACGGGGTCACCACGTGGACGCTCTGGGGCGAGTTGGCTTGGCAGGCGGGTGCGAGCGCCGGTGGTCCCGAAGGCGGCAAGCGCGCCTACGCGCATGTCCGCAAGGCCGACGAAGCACGGGTAGCGCCCGGCACCGCCTCGCTGGAGCGCGCCGTCGGCGAGCGGCCGACGCTCATCATGTTCGACGAGATCGCGCGCTACCTGCGGGCGGCCAAGGCCGTGCGCGCGAAGAACGGAAAGACCGACCTTGCCGAGCAGACCGTCGCGTTCCTCATGACGCTGATCGAGTTGGCGGCCAGCCGTCCGAACATCGCGTTCGTCCTGACACTGGCCGATTCGTCCGACGCATTCCGATCCGAGACTGTGCGCTTGCAGGCGGAACTGGAGGAGGTGAAGAACGTATCGGCGCGGCAGGAGCGGGTCATCACGCCCGCTTCCGAATCGGAAATCGCGCCCATCGTGCGCCATCGTCTCTTCGAGCGCTTCGACGACTCGGCCGCCGCCGCGGCCGCCGATGCGTACCGGGCATGTTACACCGAGTTGGCCGAGCGCAGGGTCGACATCCCCGAACGTCTCCTCCGCGCGGACCACCATGAGGAGATGCTGAAGAACTACCCGTTCCATCCAGACCTCTTCACCGTTCTCACCCTGAAGACGGCGACGATCCCGCAGTTCCAGAAGACCCGCGGCGCGCTTCGGCTGCTGGCCCGGATGATCCGGGGGCTGTGGGAGTCGCGGAGTCCCGACGTGTGGACCATCGCGCCGTTCCATGTCGATCTGCGCGACGAAGCGGTTCTCAACGATCTCACTTCGCGGCTCGGACGGCCGGAGTTCCGAGCAGTGGTCCAAGCCGACATCGCGAGCGGCCGTTCGGGCAATCCCGCCCACGCGGAGAAGCTGGACGAGCGCTGGGTGGCGGAGGGGAAGGCACCCTACGGCCGTCGGCTGGCCACGTCGATCTTCGTCCACAGCCTCACGCAAGGGATCGCCACCGGGATCGAGTGGCCGGACCTGCTGGCCGCCACCGTTCAGCCCGGAGACGATCCCGAACTACTGCGCCAGACCCTCGCCCGTGCGCGGGGCGAGGAGCGCGGAGCGCCGGGGGAGGCGTTCTGGTTCCTGCACTGGGATGGGCGGCTGTACCTGTTCAAGACCGAACCGAGTCTTGAGAAGGTCGTTCAGGACGAACTCTCGCTCGTGGGGTTGGTGCGCGCCAAGGAGGAGGTGGACCGGCGCATCCAGCGGGTGTGGCGTCCCGGCACCTTCAAACCCGTCTACTTTCCGGCGGAGGCGTCCGAACTCCCCGACGATTCCGGGGCACCGAAGCTGGCCCTCCCTCACTTCGAGGCGTGCGCGGTCGAGGCGGGCGGTGCGAGGCCGCCGCCTCCCGACCTCGTCCGCAAGCTCTTCGCCCACGCCGGGACGACGGAGACGCCGCGCACCTTCAAGAACAACGTGGCGTTCCTCGTCGCCGACAAGGCGGCTTCGGAGCGCATGGTGGCGCTCGCCCAGCGGCACCTCGCCATCGAGCGGATCGTGAAGGACCGGGGGCGCATGGCGCAGTTCAGCCGGGACCAGCGGACGGACCTGCGCGCGATGGGTGCCGCCGCCGAGTTGGATGTCCGGGTCGCGATCACCCGGACCTACCGGCACCTCTTCTATCCGTCGGCCGATGCTCCGAAGCGGTCCGACGGCCTCGCGTACCATGGGATGCCGGTTCAGGAGCAGGGCAAGGTCAGCCGGGACCAGACCGGGATTTTGGTGGGCGTGCTGCGCGATCTGGACAAGGTCCTCACTGGCGACGACAGCCCGATGAACGCCCGCTTCGTGAAGGCCAAGGCTTGGACGAGCGGGGCGGGGGTCATGTCCACGGACGACCTGAGAAGGGAGTTCGCGAAGCGCCTCGGGCTCAAGATGCTCCTCGACCCGGGCCAGTTGAAGAAGACGATCCGGAACGGCTGTAGCCAAGGGGTCTGGGTCTACTACGACCCGAAGCGGGACCGCCCCCACGGTAAGGATTCGCCGCCGCCGTTCGTCGAGATCTCCGCCGACGCGATGCTCTACACGCCGGAGGAAGCCGAGAAGGCGTTTCCGCCCGAGCCGAAATGCGAACGGTGCGGGCGCTCGGAGTGTGAATGTGCCGAGGAGTGCCCCCTGTGCGGACATGCGGAGTGCGCATGCGAGGCCCGTGTTCCCGAACGTCTCGTCGTCACTGCGGACGCTGCGCCGGGAAGGGCGTTTCAGCGCATTGCCGATGGATTCCAGGACGCGAAGCGGGAGTTCATCGACACCCTCAAGATCACTTGCGAGGATCTGTCCGACATGCGTGCTCTCGGCATGGCGGTCCCCCAGTTCCCCAAGGGAGAATACCGGGTGGATCTGCAACTGGTTGCCGAGTTCGGCGAGCGGAGTGCCGACGGCTCGGTGGAAGTCCGCTATCGAGGACTCTGGGACCGCTACAAGCGCCTTCGGTCCACCCTCGAGGCACAGGCTGGAGAGGCGACCAAGGCGGATGTGAAGATCGTGCTGACCGCCTCCTACCCCGAGGGGCTTGCGCCCGGATCCCGGGCCTTCCAGACGCTCCGGGACGTCATGGTGCAGTTGGACATGGGCCGCATCGAAATCCGGGCCGAGGAACGGTCGGCACCGGACCGGGAACCGGCACTCGGATAGGTGACGCCCAATGCCCTCGACAGCCACCGCTAGCCTTTCGCCCCCTTCCTCGCGCCGCAAACCGGCTACCTCGGCCTTCGAGCTAAGGGTGCTTCCCCGCGACGGACTCGGATACGGCGTGGCGCTTTATCGCTTGGACGTCACTCGCGGGGATTCGGGTCCCGACGGAGAGTTGGTGATCCGGGTCTGGGGAGATCCGCTGGCGGGTATCTTGGATCAGGTGCTCGCCGCGATCCGCCGCGCGGGATACCGCTCGACCGATCTTGGCGCGAAGCGCCGCGCGCCGTTCAGGATTGCCGAGGAGGAGGCGGTGCGCCTGGGCCTGCTCTTCGCCGCGCTCAAGCCCCTCCGCAAGCACCGCCGCATCGAAGAGGTGGCGCGGGCCGTCGCGTCGATGGAGCCGGAAGAGGCGCACTACTGGTTCAGCAAGGTGACGACGGGGCCGGAACAGGGCCGGGTTCGCCGGGCGCTGCGCATCATGGTCTCCGATGAGTGAGCGGGAGAACTCCGCTCGATGAGCATGCGAACCAGAACCCTGATCGAGGACTGGCTCCCGATAGAGACGGTCGGGTGCGAGTCCATGCGCGAGCGGGGCGCGTCGAGCGCGCTGCCGCCCCTCTACTTCCTTCACGTCTGGTGGGCGCGGCGGCCGCTGCTGGCGAGCCGGGCGGCGCTGCTCGCCAGCGTCCTGCCTGCCTGGAACCACCTCGCGCCGGAGCACCAGCCGGGCGCGACAGACCGGAGTACCGATGACGAATCGACCACGAATGCTGATCGAGGACTGGCTTCCGATCGAGACGATCGGATGCGAATCCATGAGGGACGCGAGCGCGGCCCGGAAACCGCCGCTGAACCGGCTCCACGTCTGGTGGGCCAGACGGCCGCTCACGGCCAGCCGGGCGGCGCTTCTGGCCAGCGTGCTGCCGACGTGGAGCGAGAGTCTGGCACGATTCTTGAGAGAGAGAGAGAGAGAGAGAGAGAGAGAGAGAGAGAGAGAGAGAGAGAGAGAGTTACCGTTCCGATCAGCGAAGGAATACGAAGATTGGTTCGTTCGGCTCTGCGGGATCTTCGGGGATCCGGTCGCGGCCAGAGCGAAGTTGGCCCGCGCGCGCGAATCGGGGCAGTGGATCAGCAATCCTTACACGCATGATCGCGCTTTCACAGTAAGTCCTTCTTCGGAGATGCTGGACTCGCTCCAGCATCTCCTCAAGTTCGCTTGGGGCAAGTCCCGGCTCGCCGTACTCGATCCGTTTGCCGGGGGTGGCTCGATTCCCTTCGAGGGAACCCGCTATGGTTTCGATACCCATGCCGTCGAACTGAATCCCGTCGCATGCTCCATTCTCCGGGGAACGCTCGACTACCCCTTCGCCTTCGGACCATCTCTAAAGGACGATGTCCAGAAGTACGGCAACCGCCTCGTCAAGCGACTTCAGAGGCAGTTGCGCCCACTGTTCTCAGCCGTCGAGGCCGGGACCGGAGTGGTCGGTGTGGCCTACATCTGGGCGCGCACGGTGGCCTGTCCCTACACGGGCAAGCCCGTCCCGCTCGCTCCGAACTGGTGGCTGGCCCGCTCGGTTGCGAGCGGCAAGGCCATCCTGCCCTCCTTCGAGGAGAACGCGGATCGCGCCACGTTCCGCGTTGTCGATGTCGAGGACGGGACCGGCCCGCGCGGATTCGATCCCGCTCACGGCACCGTCCGGCGCGGCACGGGCCGCTCTCCGTGGGCGAGCGATCAAGCCATCGAAGGGGACTACATCAAGGCGGAGGCCCAGGCGGGACGGATGGGCTCCCAACTATACTGCGTCGCCATCAAGAAGCCGCGCGGCGGATTCGACTACAGGCCGCCGAACGACGAGGACATGGAGGCCGTCGAGATGGCCGAAGCAGAGCTTGCCCGGAAGCGACCGCTCTGGGACGCCCGTGGGTGGGTGCCCGGCGAGGCAATTCCGTCAGGGCTCAAGAGCGACGAGCCTCGTCGGTACGGGATGTACGCCTGGTCGGACATGTTCTCGCCCCGGCAGTTGCTCGCGCTGTGCAGCTACGTCGAGGCCCTTCACGAACTGACCCCCGAAATCGAGAGCGAACTACCGAAGGACCGGGCGAAGGCCGTCGTCACCTACCTCGGGATGGTCCTCAGCAAGGCGGTGAACTACAACTCCTACCTTGCGAGTTGGCACACCGGACGTGCGGTCATGCGAGGCGTCTTCGACCGCCACGACTTCTCCTTCAAGTGGACCTACGGCGAGTTTGACGCCTCCCGCAATCTCTTTCCTTGGGGGCTCGATCAGGTCTGCGATGCCTACAAGGGCATCGCGAAGTTGGCCGAACCCGCGCACCGGATCTTCAAGCAGACCGAGGCGCCCGTCCCGGTGAAAGTGACGCGGGCATCCGCCTCCGACCTCTCCCATGTCCCGGACGGCAGCATCGACGTGGTGCTCACCGATCCGCCCTACTACGACAACGTGATGTACGGCGAGTTGTCGGACTTCTTCTACGTCTGGCTCAAGCGCACGCTGGGGAGGGTCCACCCCGATCTGTTCGCCGACGATCTGGCGAACAAGGACGACGAGGCGGTCGCCAACCCGGCCCGGTTCGCCAGCATGGGCCGCAAGAAGAAGCAGCTTGCCGCCGCCGACTACGAGCGCAAGATGGCCGCCTCCTTCCGGGAGGCGCGGCGGGTGCTGACCGACGATGGAGTGCTGACGGTGATGTTCACCCACAAGAAGGTCGAGGCGTGGGACACGCTCGCCATGTCGCTGCTTGAGGCGGGGTTCGCGATCCATTCGTCATGGCCGGTTCATACCGAGAGCGAACACGGACTTCATCAGGCGAAGAAGAACGCCGCGCTGAGCACGATACTTCTGACGTGCCGCAAGCGGCCCCAAGCCACCGAGCCCGCATGGTGGGACGACATCCGGGGCCGGGTGCGCCGGACGGCCCGCGAGACGGCCGAGGAGCTTCAGGGCCGGGGAATCTCCGGCGTGGATCTCTACATCGCCACGTTCGGCCCCACACTGGCCATCCTGTCAGAGTCGTGGCCGGTCCTCACCTCCGAAGTCGATGAGAAGACGGGCGAACCGAATCGTCTTCGCCCGGATGTCGCGCTTGACCTTGCACGCGCCGAGGTCGTCGAGTTGCGCAAGCGCGGCCTGCTCGGACGCGACACGCGTTTCGATTCCGTCACCGACTGGTATCTGATGGCGTGGGACGCCTTCAAGGCCGTCGAGTTTCCGGGCGACGAGGCGCGAAAGCTGGCGCTCGCGCTGGGTTTGGATCTGGAATCGGACCTCGTGGCCGGGAACAGGCTTCTCCGAAAGAAGGGGGCGAGCGTCGTGCTTCTGGCCCCGTCCGCGCGTCGCGGCAGGGGCCGGGTGGACCCCGATTCGGACATGTTCAGCGTCTGGATCGACGCGGCGCACACGGCCATGCTGCTCTACGCCGACGAGGGCGCGAACGCCGCCGAGAGTTTCTTGAACAGGGCGGGCTTTCGCCGCGACGCCACCTTCGAGTCGCTCGTTCGGGCGCTTGTCCGGGCTGTTCCCCGGGTCAAGAAGAACGGCAAGCTCGTCCGCCCCGAGGCGCGGGCGCTCGACGGTCTGCGGCTCGCATTCTTCCCGGATGTCGACGCACCACCAGACCCAGAGGCCAAGGTGACGCAAGGGGCGCTGCCGCTGGCGGACGGCTGACGATGCTCTCGCCGACCAGTCAGCAAGGCCGTCCCTCCACCAACAGGCCATCCGGCCCGGGGTTGTATTGAGTCTCCCGTCCCATCGGTTCCGCCTCACCTACGGCGCATCGGACGACCGGCTGCACGACTTCTACCTCCCCGCACTGGAACGAAGCGTGCGCTACCGCCGCTCGGCGGGCTACTTCTCAAGCTCCGCGCTCGCCGTGGCCGCCGCCGGCGTGGCGAGGCTGGTCGAGAACGGCGGATCCATGCGTCTGCTCTGCGGAGCCGATCTTTCGCCGGACGACGTGAACGCCATCATGTGGGGCGAGTCGCGGCGCGGGACGGTCGAAAACGCCGCGGAGCGGGCCATGCTCGGCGCTCTTGAACGGGACGAGGGCGACCTTGAATCGGATCTTGAGGCGCGGCTCGAAATCATGGCTTGGCTCGTAGCGCGCGGGAGACTGGAAATCCGGGTCGTGCTGCCCGTGGGCGCCAATGACCTCCCGATCCCGCGACCGGACTCCCAAGAGTACTACCACCCCAAAGAGGGGATCTTCGAGGACGCGGCCGGCAACAAGCTGGCGTTCAGCGGCAGCAGCAACGAATCCCTCAGAGGTTGGCGGCAGAACTACGAGACATTTCAGGTCTTCACCTCTTGGGAGCATGGGGAAGGACAGCATCGGATCCCGGCCTTGGAGGGCTACATCACGCCGATTGAGCGCCGGTTCGAGTCCCTTTGGCGTGGCCAGGATGCCGGTTGGATCGCGCTTCCGCTGCCAGAGGCCGTCCACCAGAACCTTATCAAGCGCGCACCGGCCAAGCGCCGGATAGTCGATCCCCTCGAACGGCGACCGTCGCCGGAGGAGCGGACGGCTTTCCGCTTCGTGCGCCACGCGCCGTTCATGCCCGGTGCGTCGCGCATCGGGATCGAAACCGCAGCCGTCACCCCATGGCCGCACCAGAACCGCGTTATCGATGCCGTGGTCGAGCAGTTTCCGAAGAGCTTCCTCTTCTGCGACGAGGTCGGGCTGGGCAAGACGATCGAGGCCGGGCTGGCGTTGCGCCAACTCATCATCACTGGGCGGGTCCGCCGTTCGCTGATCCTCGCACCCGCCAGCGTCGTGCGGCAGTGGCAGGAGGAACTCTGGGAGAAGTGCGCGCTGAACTTCCCCCGCTACGAACGGGGGACGCTCATCGACGTTCACGGCGGCGAAACGCCCCTCACCGGCTCCCCTTGGGAGCAGGCGGACCATTTGATCGCGTCCAGCCAGCTTGCCAAGCGCAGGGACCGGCGTGAAGAAGTGCTGAAGCCGGTATGGGACCTCGTGCTCGTGGACGAAGCGCATCACGCCCGCCGCAGGGAGTTCGGGACCCGTACCCCGCGGCACAACCACCTGTTGCAACTGCTCTCGGGAACACGGGAAGGACCGGGCATCAAGGACCGGACCCGCTGCCTCTATCTCCTGACCGCCACGCCCATGCAGGTGGATCCCGTCGAGGTCTGGGATCTTCTGAAGCTGCTCGGACTGGAGGGCCGCTGGGGGGCGGGGGAGGACTACTTCCTCCGGTTCTTCGAGCAACTCCGAACGCCTCCCGGCCAGAGGGATTGGCCGTTTCTTCTGGAGATGACGCGGGACTATTTCGACACCGGGGGGCGGCTCGATCCCGCGTTCGAGGAGATGGCTTCGCGCAGACTGGGACCGGTGTCTTGGAACGCCGTCAAGGACCTTCCCAAGACCATCAAGGCCCCCGCGAAGGTCAAGGCTCTCGATCCGGCCGCCCGGCATATCCTGGGCCAGATGGTCCGGCACCATACGCCGATCCGGACCTTCGTCTGGCGCAACGGGCGCGGACTCCTGCACCGGTACAGGGAGCGCGGGATTCTGGCCGAACGGGTTCCCAAGCGAAACCCGACGAACGAATGGATCGCCTTCACGCCGGTCGAGCAGGACCTCTACGACCGCATCGAGGAGTACATCTCCCACTTCTACCGGCTCTACGAGGAACGGCGAAAGGGACTCGGATTCGTCATGACGGTGTACCGCCGCCGCCTTACAAGTTCGTTCCATGCCGCGCGGGCGAGCCTGGGGCGGCGGCGTGGATTCCTCATGGATCCGGACGCCGAGGTCTCCGGCGCGCTCTCCGAAGAGGACCTCGAACAGGACGACCTCGGGCTCGATGCGGCGGAGGACTTGGCCGCACCGGATGCCGAAGCCCGCCGGATCGAACTCGAATACCTGGACGACTTCATCGGCGAGCTCGAAGCCCTCACCGTCGACTCGAAGCTGGAGTTCCTCAAAGGACAGTTGGGGCGGATCTTCCTGTCGCGCGACTCCGCGATCCTCTTCACCCAATACACCGACACCATGGACTACCTGCGCGACAGCCTCCGCGCCGTCTACGGGTCGGGCGTCGCGTGCTATTCGGGGCGGGGCGGCGAGTCGTGGGACGGCGAGCGCTGGATTCTCCGGAGCAAGGAGGCGATCAAGGAGGAGTTCCGCAAGGGAGAGACCATCAGGCTGCTGCTATGCACCGAGTCGGCAAGCGAGGGCCTCAACCTCCAGACCTGCGGGGTTCTCATCAACTACGACATGCCGTGGAACCCCATGAGGGTCGAGCAGAGAATCGGTCGCATCGACCGGATCGGCCAGCGCCACGATGAGGTTCATGTCCACAACTACTTCTTCAAGGACACCGTCGAAGCGAAGGTCTACGAACGGCTCAGCGCCCGGATCGACTGGTTCGAGGACGTGGTCGGGACGCTCCAGCCCATCCTGCACAACGTGGGACGGGCGATCGGGAAGCTGGCGATGATGGAGCGGGACGAGCGGGATGCCGCCTTCGGAGACACCGTTTCCGAACTCGAATCGCAGGCTGGATCCCGGGACCGGACGGCCATCGACCTGGACGAACTGGTGGACCACAGCGTCCCGGCATCCGTCGAGTCGGCGAGCCCCGTGACCCTCGCCGACATCGAACGCCTCTTCCTGAACTCCGAGTGGACGAGACACCGGCTCCAGCCCCACGAAACGATTGATGGGGCCTACTGGCTCCACCCCGACCCGAACAACCGTGCGGTCACCTTCAGGCCGCCCGTCTTCGACCGTCACCCGTCCTCGGTGGAACTGCTCACCTACGGGAACCCCACCTTCGATGACCTGCTGCTCGAAGTCGCCGAGCCGTCCGGCGACGAGTCCGCCGATCCCTCGCCCGCCGAAGCCGGGGCGGCCCTCGTGCTGCACGACTCCGGCTCGCCACCGGTCGCCGTGTGCGTAGTCAAGGAGAAGAGTGGCGTCTACCGGGCCGCGACGTTTGAAGAGTACGAACAGGCCGCCAGCAAGCAGGATGCCAATTGGTCCGATTCCGAAGGACAGCGCGCTTCTGCTGTGCTCCGCCAAGCCCGTGCCCGCGTGGAAGAGGAGGCCACCGCGGTCTCGCATCGAATGCGGAGGGCCAAGCTTCGTGGCCTCCGCGAGGAAGCTCGCCGGATTCTCCTTCATAGCGCGCACATCTTCGAGGCCCGGGAGGGACTGTTCGCGGCCAGCGGACTCGAACGGCTCCGGAGGGAGGGCGTCCCCTATCGCGCCCTCATCAAGTTGGCTGGCGGGAGCATTCCCCCGATGACGCCTTCGGATCCTTACCGGCTGTCGCTGGAGGGCAA
This sequence comes from Candidatus Palauibacter australiensis, assembly GCA_026705295.1. NCBI lineage: Bacteria > Pseudomonadati > Gemmatimonadota > Gemmatimonadia > Candidatus Palauibacterales > Candidatus Palauibacteraceae > Candidatus Palauibacter > Candidatus Palauibacter australiensis. Next base: position 316 of record JAPPBA010000164.1, on the reverse strand, counting down.
GGCCGATGCCGTCCTCACCCGCAACCTGAACGGCCTGAAGGAACAGGGCATGGAGGTGTTGCGGCGGTATGCGGCGGCATCGGAAGGGTAGCTGTGCAATGTCCGTCTCGATGCCCGCAAATTCCCGCTACTTGATGGCGATTCTCCCGCAATTCCCACACGGCGAAAACAGGCCGCAGCCCAATTGTAGGAGTGGCGGATCGTGCAGTCCTGTATGAACTTACATGATCTCCTACCGTGATTCGGGCCGTCCGAAATCTGCTGGACCAGCCGCTCAAGGTGCTGTGTGAGCTGGGCGGCTGGAAGACGGCCAAGA
>JAPPBA010000163.1 GCA_026705295.1 Candidatus Palauibacter australiensis | reverse complement strand
CTACGGGACGAACAACGAATTCGGGTTCGACTACCTGCGCGACAACATGGTGATCGAACTCCGGCATCGCGTACAGCGCGGACATGCGTACGCGATCATCGACGAGGTCGACTCGGTGCTCATCGACGAGGCCCGCACCCCCCTCATCATCTCCGGGCCCGCGGGTCGCGACGAACGCGACGTGTATCAAAAGCACAACGCCCAGGTGGCCGCGATCGCCCGCAAGCAGACGCGGATCGTCAACCGCCTCGTGGCCGAGGGCACGAAGCTGCTCGACGAGACCGAGGCCGACGAAGACACGGAACAGCGCCGGGACGCAGGTCTCAAGCTGCTCGCCGCGCAACGCGGCGCGCCGAAGAACAAGCGTCTGCTCAAGCTGAAGACGCGCTCCGGCGTGAAGCAGCTCATTCAGCGCGCCGAAGCCGACCTCATGCGGGAGAAGCGGCTTCCGGAGATCGACGAGATGCTCCTCTTTTCGATGGACGAGAAGGGGCAGACGATCCAGATCTCCGAGCAGGGTCTCGACGTGCTCTCGCCCGACGACCCGGAGACGTTCGTCGTCCCGGACATCTCGGAGGATGTCCAGCACGTCGAGGACGATGATTCGCTGACCACCGACGAGAAGCGCGGCGAGATCGAACGGCTCGAACGCGAATACGCGGAGAAGTCCGAGAAGATCCACGTCATCCACCAGCTCGTGAAGGCGTACTCCCTGTATGAGAAGGACGTGGAGTACGTGGTGGAGAACGGTGATGTCCTGATCGTCGACGAGCACACCGGCCGCAAGATGCACGGGCGGCGCTGGTCGGATGGGCTCCACCAGGCGGTCGAGGCGAAGGAGAAGGTCAAGGTGCGCGGCGAGACGCAGACGCTCGCCACGATCACCATTCAGAACTACTTCCGGATGTACGACAAGGCGGCCGGGATGACCGGTACCGCCGAGACGGAGGAGGGCGAGTTCCACGCCATCTACGGCCTCGAGGTCGTCGTCATCCCGACGAACCGGCCGGTGCGGCGACTGGATCACGACGACGTGATCTTCCAGACGAAGAAGGAAAAATACGCCGCGCTGATCGACGAGATCGAACGCATCAACGGCGAGGGCCTTCCGATCCTCGTCGGGACGACGAGCGTGGAGGTGTCGGAGGTCATCGCCCGCATGCTGAAGCGGCGGGGTCTCGCCCACGAGGTGCTGAACGCCAAGCAGCACGCCCGGGAGGCGGAGATCGTGCGCAACGCGGGCCAGCCGGGCGCGATCACGATCGCGACGAACATGGCCGGGCGCGGCACCGACATCAAACTCGCCTCCCCGTGCGTCCAGTGCGACGTGTGCGGGATCCGCTCCGACACCCCGGCGTTCGGCCACACCGGCGAGGAGCCGGATCTGTCGCGAGCCGAGATCAAGGAGCGGGGGTGCGAGGAGGAGCCGCCCTGCGGACTCCAGATCCTCGGGACGGAGCGCCACCAGTCGCGCCGCATCGACCGCCAGCTTCGCGGTCGCTCCGGACGCCAGGGGGATCCCGGGGCGAGCCTCTTCTTCCTCTCGCTTGAAGACGACCTCATGCGGCTCTTCATGCACGAGCGCGTGGCGAAGATCATGGATCGCCTGGGCGTGCAGGAGGGGGAGGTCATCAGCCACCCCTGGATCACGAAGTCCGTCGAGCGCGCGCAGAAGCGGGTCGAGACCCAGAACTTCGACGCCCGCAAGCGGCTGCTGGACTACGACGACGTGATGAACCAGCAGCGCGAGGTCGTCTACGACCTGCGCCTGTATGCGCTCGAGGGCGGGGAAGACCTGAAGGGCGAGACGTGGGAGATGGTCGGGGAGGCGCTCCGCGAGGAGATGGACGCCTACGTACCGGAGGAGAGCTCGCACGACCAGTGGAACCTCCCGGGACTGCGTGAGCACCTCCTGATCGAGTACTTCCTGCACAACGAGTTCCTGCCCCGGGTCGGTGCGGAGCGCGGGGAGGCGTCAGAGGCGGAGAAGGAGGCGAGCGCCGACAACTGGGCGGGGACCGGCGAGTTGTACGATGCGGTGATCGAGAGCGCCCACGAGCAGTTCCGCGCCAAGCTCGAGAGTTTCGGCGAAGACTGGGAGCAGGTACTGCGCTTCGTCGTGCTGTCGGTGCTGGACGAGAAGTGGAAGGACCACCTCTACGACCTCGACCACCTGCGTTCCTCGATCCAGTTTCGGTCGTGGGGACAGAAGGATCCGCTCGTCGAGTACAAGAAGGAGGCGTACGAGATGTTCGTGAGCCTGATCACGGACATCCGGAAGGCGGTGGCGAATCGCTTCTTCCGCGTGCGCGTCGAGCGGCGGCCGCCGATCCGGCCGAGGGCGCCGCAGATTACGGGCATGAGCGGCCCGGTGGAGCCGGGCGCCGGCGCGGCGGGCGGCACGGCCCCGGGCCGGGGAGCGGCGCCTGTGCCGGACGGCACGCCGGCCGAGGCTCCCGCGGCTGCGCCGGCGTTCTCGGCCACCGGCGTCGCGGCCTCCGCCGCGGTGCAGGAACTGGCCCCCGATGACACCGCGGCCCGCGCGGCCCTCCGCGCCGGCCAGCGGCCCCGCCGGACGGACGCTCCGGCGACCGCCACGAAGACCCCGGGGCGGAACGAGCCGTGTCCTTGCGGCAGCGGCCGGAAATACAAGAAGTGCTGCGGCCGCCCCGGCTGAGCCCGACGACCGCGCGGCGGATCGCGCCGCCGGCCGCGTGTCGTCGCGGCATGCCCATCGCCGCCGCGCTGCTTTCGTTGAGCTGCGGCGGAGAAAGGGGAGCGGCGAACGCGGGGTCCAGCCCGGCCAGTGCGGCCGCCGGACTGGAAGCGACCGCCACCTCGGAGCCGGACCTTTCGGCCGTATACGCGGCCGACGCGGTCGACGTGGCGCTACTCGAGTACGCGATCGGCATGCCGTCGCGGTTGCCGGCGGGCCCCACGGTGCTCCGCCTCAGCAACCAGGGCTTCGAGATGCACAACCTGAAGCTCGTGGACCCCGCGAGCGGGGAGGTGCTCTGGGAGACGGAGGCGGATGTGAACACCGGCGAGGTTCGTCTCGTCGAACTCGACCTCGCTCCCGGGAGCTACACCGTCGTGTGCGACGTGGCCGGCCACGACAGCCGCGGGATGCTCATGACGCTCACCGTGGAGGCATCGCCGGCCCCCTGACCATCCCCTGACCGCGCCCGGCAAACCCTGAGGCCTGCCACGGGCTGCCTAACCGGAAGGAGCGACCGGCTTGTACCTGCGATACGTGCCCCCGATGGGGATCTACGAGACCCTCTACGCCTTTCTGGGGGCGTTCGGCACCTACATGGGCGAGCCCGGCACGAACCCGTGGAGCCAGGGGTTCCCGCGGACGGTCGCCCTGCCGGACGGCCCGGCGCTTCCGTCGACCGTGACGGTGACCTCCGACGACCGAAAATACCCCAAGGCATGGGGGCTTCCGGCGCTGAGGGAGGCGATCGCGGCCTACTACCGGCAGTCGTACGGCGTCGAGATCACGGCGGAGAACGTGATGGTGTTCGCGGGCGGGCGTCCTGCGATCATGGCGCTCCTCCTCTTCCTCGAACCCGATATCGAGGTCCGTCTCGCGTCCACGGAATACACCCCGTACTACGACGTCCTCGAGGGGCTGCGACGCCCCTATCACCTCATCCACAGCGGCGTGGACAACGGGTTCCGGCCCCCGGTCTCGGCCTATACGGCCCCGCGAGGGGGGCGCACCCTGATGCTGCTGAGCAATCCGTGCAACCCGACCGGCGTGACGCGAACCGGGGAGGAACTCGCGGCGCTCGTGGCGGCCAGCGCGCAGGACGGCCTCGGGCTCCTCGTCGACGAGGCCTACGAGCTTCTCCACGACGAGCCCGTGAGCGCCCTCGCGCACGTCGACGACATTGAGCGCGGCAATCTGTTCGTCGTCGGCGCCGCCACGAAGGGCCTGCAGGCGCCCGGCATCCGCATCGGATGGGCCGTGGCGGCGAAGCGGCACATCGAAGTGCTCGGGAACTTCTCCTCGTTCGGGATGGGCGGCGTGTCCCACCCGTCGCAGTGCTACGCGGTCGAACTCCTGGACCCCGAGCGCATGCTCCACGTCCGCACGGCTGTCCCCGCCTTCTACGCCATGCAGCGCGAGCGCTACGGCCGCGCCTTCGAGGATCTCGGCCTCGACCTCTTCTCGGGCGACGGCGGCTTCTACCACTGGTGCCGACTCCCGAACGGCTGGACCGCCCAGCGGCTGAACGAGCGTCTCTTCACGCGCGGGGCCGCGATCCTCAAGGGCACCGATTGCGACATGGAGCGCCTCGAGGAGGACTCGCCGCTGGCAAGCTTCTTCCGCTTCTCCTTCGGCCCCCTCGCTCCGGAGTCGTTCGAGGCGGATATCGCCCTCCTTGGCGAGGCGCTGCGCGAGATGCGATCCTGAGAGCCCGACCACCGGAAACAGGAGGACGTCGATGGCGATGACGCGACGTGAGTTCGCGGGGACCTCGCTCGTGGCGGCGGGGGCGGCGACGCTCCCCGCCGCCGGGGCTGCGGCAAGCACCCTTGAGGCGCGACCCTCGCCAGGTCCCGCGGGCGCCTCCGCCGAGCGCGCCGCCCGGGCCGGGCGGCTGCTCATCCTGGGCGGCACCGGCTTCATCGGCCCACACATGGTCCGCCACGCCCTCGCACGGGGACACGAGGTCACCCTCTTCAACCGCGGCCGCTCGAACCCCGGGCTCTTTCCCGGCGTCGAGACCCTCATCGGAGACCGCGACGGGGCGCTCGACGCGCTGCGGGGGAAGGAGTGGGACTACGTCATCGACAACAGCGGTTACGTCCCCCGCCTCGTGCGCGACTCGGCCAACCTCCTGCGCGACACCGTCGGCCGGTACCTGTTCACTTCCACCGGCTCCGTGTACGACTTCGATCAGGACGAACTGCCGGAAGACGCCCGGCTGCTCGAGGTGACGGACCCCGAGAGCGAGGACGTGGGACGCTACTACGGGGAGCTGAAGGTGATGTGCGAGGAGGCGGTGCAGGAGATCTACGGCGACCGGGGCACGGTCACCCGTCTGCACGTCGTCGCGGGCCCGGGGGATCCCACCGACCGCTTCACGTACTGGCCCGTCCGGATCCATCGCGGAGGCGAGGTGATCGCGCCGGGCGACATGGACAACCCGGTCCAGTTCATCGACGTGCGCGACCTGGCCGAGTTCTGCATGCACCTGCTGGAGGAGGACACGGGCGGGATCTTCAACGTGGCGGGCCCGACGCTCGGCAGGACGCGCATGGACGAGTTCCTGTACGGGATCCGCGCGACCGTCACGACCGCCGTGTCGTTCACGTGGGTGGAGGAGGATTTCCTCCGGAACCGCGAGCCGCCCGCGCGCTTCCCCCTCTGGTACTCGCATCGCGGCCCGACGCGCGGGCTGGCACAGGTCCGCTCACAGCGGGGCGTCGAGGCCGGGCTGCGCTTCCGCCCCCTCGCGGTCACCGCGCGCGAGACGCTCGACTGGTTCCTGGGCGAATCCGAGGAACGCCGCGCGCAACTCCAGCTCAACCTCGACCGCGATGCCGACCTGCTGCAGGAGTGGAAGAGCCGATAGGTACCACTTGAGGCCATCGGTCCGCGGATCGCGCTTGTACCGCATGATAGCATTTGCTATCATGGCCCATCTGTTCTTGTCGCGATCGAACGAGAGGCATCATGGAAAAGGTACAGATCAACGTCCGGGTGGATGCCGCCGTGAAGCACGCGGTGGAGGGATACTGCAGGCCGCGGGGCGTCGCCATGAATCACTTCGTGCAGGAAGCGCTACTCGATCGCCTGGAAGAGCTCGAGGACATCGAGGATCTGAAGAAGATCAGGCACGAACCTACCCGCCCGTTGGCGGATGTCCTCAGAGAACTCGGCATCGATGGCCCGCTATGAGATCGAGATCTCGCGAACGGCGGAGAAGCAGCTTCGTAAGCTTCCCCGGGCGGATCGGGAGCGGGTGGCGCGCAGGATGTCGAGCCTGGCGCATGACCCGTATCCCCGGGGAACCAGGAAGCTCGCGGGCTACGAGGATGTCTACCGCGTGCGCGTGGGATCTTGGCGGATTCTCTACAGCGTCGGCACGAAGACCCTGATCATCATCATCCTGAAGGTCGGGCACCGCGGCGACATCTACCGTTAGCGAAGGCGGTTACCTGCGAGCAACCCGGCCTCCGGCACTTCAGACGAGAGGATGTTCGATGGCGAGAACGGGAGCGGGACAGCCCGCGAGCGTGGACCAGTCGGACCGGATCGTTCCCATCAACCTGCGGCAGAGCGGGCGAACGCCGGTCGAACTGCTCATCTCGACGCGGGTCCGGAAGTCGCCGTACTGGCACCTGTCGCACGAGGCGGGCTGCTGGCGGGCCACCACCTACAACCGCGTTTACCACCCTCGCGGCTACGTGCGGCCCGAGGACGGCGGCGCGGCCGTGGAGCACGAGGCGCTCACCCACCGGGTCACGCTGTGGAACGTCGCCGTGGAGCGGCAAATCCGCGTCCAGGGGCCCGACGCGGAAGCGTTCGCCGACTACGTGATCACGCGCGACGCGACCCGGATCGAGCCGATGCGCGCGCGGTACGTCATCCTCTGTGACGAGCGCGGCGGCATCCTGAACGACCCGGTGCTGCTGCGGCTCGCCCGGGACGAGTTCTGGTTCTCGCTCGCCGACTCCGACCTTCTGTTCTGGCTCCAGGGAGTGAACGTCGGGCTCGGGATGCGGGTGGAGATCGACGAGATCGACGTCTGCCCGCTGCAGGTCCAGGGACCGAGGTCGCTCGATCTCATGGTCGACCTCGTGGGCGATGCCGTACGGGACATTCCCTACTACGGGCTCATGGAGGCGGAGATCGCCGGCTGTTCCGTCGTGGTCTCGCAGACCGGATTTTCGGGGGAGAAGGGGTACGAGATCTATCTTCGGGACGCGACACTGCACGCGGAGACGCTGTGGCGAGCCGTGCTGGAGGCCGGGGAGGCGCACGACCTGATGGTCACGGCCCCCGGGCATCAGCGCCGCATCCAGGCGGGGATCCTGTCGTGGGGACAGGACATCGACCACGAGACGAGCCCGTTCCAGTGCAACCTCGCCTACCAGGTGCCGCGCGAGAAAGCGGGCGACTACATCGGGCGGGCCGCGCTGGAGCGCCAGCGGGCCGAGATCGAGGCCGGACGCTCTCCGTTCGCGCTCGTGATGGTTGGGATGAAGCTCGGCGGCCGGCCGATCGACGACTACGCGCCCGATTTCTGGCACGTGTCGCGCGCGGACGGCGGCGACCCGGTGGGGTATCTCACGTCTCCGTGGCACGCCCCCGAGTTGGGAAGCAACATCGCGCTCGGGTACGTCCCGCCCGCCGACTCCGCCATCGGCACGAAACTCGCCGTGTGGCTCCCGGACGAGTACGCGAGCGAGCCGGGCAAGCCCGACGACGCCCGCGTGTGCGAGGTCCCGTTCAGGCCCTCCGCGAACCCGAGCACGCGCGAGGTGGCCCTCGCACGGGGCCGCGATACGGCCATGTAGCGCGACTCCCGGAGCGGGGCGCGCCGTGGCTGGCCCGGATCACGATCTCATGCGGGCCCCGGTGGGGTCGAAGAGCGCGGCGCCGGTCGCCACGGTGACCGGGAAGGGTTCGTTCATGTAGAGGACCTGGAGCCGCGTGCCGGGGGCGGCGAGTGCCGGCGGGAGGTATGCCATGAGGAGGTACTTCCCCACGGAGGGGCCCATCCCCGCCGACGTGACGCGGGATTCCCTTCCGCGGGCGTCGACGATGCGCTCTCCGCCCGGCCCCAGCAGCGGCTCGTTGCCTCCGGTGGGGAAGCGGGCGAGGCCGGAAGCGTCGGCGTGGTCGTCCACGGTGAGCGTGCGGAGCGTCGCCGCGGGCCCCGCCTCCCGGGCCTTCAGGTAGGCGGCCCGGCCGATGAAGTCGGCCCGTTTCACGCGCGGCCGCGCGAGGCCCGCCTCCACCGGCGAGTACTCCGACGTGAGTTCGGCCCCCATGAGGGCGTAGCCCTTCTCCATGCGGCCCGTCGTGCCGTAGACTCCGGCGCCCACCGGCCGGACGCCGAGCGCCCGGCCCGCCTCCCGCACGGCGTCCCACACTCGCGTCGCGAGCCCGGCCTCCACGTAGATCTCCCACCCGCTCTCTCCGACATACGAGATTCGGCACATGGTGACCCGAATCCCGGCCAGCGCGATGTCGCGCACGGAGGCGTACGGGAACGCGGCCTGCGAGAGGTTCGCCCCGGAGATCTTCCCCAGGAGCGGCTCGGCCGCGGGCCCCCAGACGCCGAGCGCGGAGATCTCCGCCGACCGATCCTCGAAGCGGACGGAGCCCTCGTCCGGCAGGTGCTTGCGGAACCAGGCGGCGTCCCGCGCCCCGTCGAAGGCGCCGGTCACGACGCGGAAACGGTCCGCCTCCAGCCGCTGGATCGTGAGGTCGGCCCTGAAGCCGCCGTCCGGCGTCAGCAGCGGCGTGTAGATGGACGTCCCGGGCGGCCGGTCGCACGCGTTGGCCGCCATTCCCTCCAGGTACGCGAGCGCCGCGGGGCCCGTCACATCGAAAATCTGAAACGCCCCCAGGTCGACGACGCCGACCTTCTCGCGCAGGTGCAGGTGCTCCGCCTCGATGATGGGAGACCACCAGCGACGATCCCATTCGTGCGGCCGGTCGGCGACGCCGTAGCGCTCGACCAGGTCGGCGTTCGACGCGTACCACTGCGGACGTTCCCAGCCGCGGGCCTCGTAGTAAACGGCCCCGAGAGTCTCGGTGCGGGCGTGGAGCGCCGAGCGGTGCGCGTCGCGACGAGATTCCCACTGCTCGCGCGGGTGGACGATGCCGTACGTCTTGTTAAAGTGTTCCCGGGCGCGGGCCCGCACATGCCCGCGGGCGCGCTCGTGCGGCTGGAAGCGGGTGACGTCGGATTCGTGAGGGTCGCACAGGCGGGGGTGGCCGTGCGTGATCCACTCCGCGAGGAGCTGCGCCGCCCCGGGACCCTCCTTGATCCAGACCGCCGCCGCGGACCACAGGTTGGCCACCTCGGCCGTCTCCCCCAGCACCGGATGCGCGTCCGGCGTAAGCGAGAGGAGGCCATTGATCGCGTATCCGATCGCCGCGCCCTCGAGCAGTTCTCCCATGATCTCCCGCGCCTGCGCGAGCTGGAGCGCGAAGTCAGCTCCCGTGAACGGCAGCTCCGTGGGGGAGCGTTCGCACGCCTCGAGTTCGGGTATGTCCTCCGGGCGCACGAGGATGGGGCGGTGCGCGTAGGATCCGACCTCCATCGCACCGAATTTCTGGCGCTCGTACATGAAGGCGTCCATGTCGCGCACGATGGGGTGGCCGATCTCGTTTCCGGTGGCGAGGAGGAAGTCGACCGGGCCGAGGTCCGCCATCTGGTGGACCGCCGGCGTGAGCGGAATCGAGGCGCCGGCCAGCTCCGCGATGCGGGGGCTCCACACGCCGCAGGCGATGACCGCGTGCTCGACCTCGATCGGGCCCCGCGAGGTGACGACCGCCCGCAGGCGGGGACGTCCGGACGGCCAGGATTCGAGTTCGAGTCCCGTGACCTCCGTCCTGTCCAGGACCGTGAGCGCGCCCCGCGACAGGGCCCGCTCCCGCATCAGCGTGCCGGCCCGCACAGAGTCGACCACGGACACGGACGACATCCAGAAGCCGCCCAGGATCACGTCCGGGTTCACGAACGGGATCCGGTCGGCCACCTCATCGGGGGGAAGGAGCTCGGCGTCGATGCCCCACGCGCGCGCCGAGGTCATGCGGCGGCGCAGTTCCTCCATCCGGGCCTCCGTGCGGGCAACCTCGACGCCGCCGCACGTCGTCTGCACCCCGAGCGCCTCGTACTGCCGCTGGCTCTCCAGCGTCAGCATCGCGACCTCGCGGCTGTGGTCCGTGGGAAAGATGAAGTTCGACGCGTGGCCGGTGGAGCCGCCGGGGTTCGGAAGCGGGCCCTTGTCGATGAGGACGAGGTCGTCCCAGCCCCGCTGCGCGAGGTGCTCGACGAGGCAGTTGCCGACGATCCCGGCCCCGATGACGGCGATGCTCGCCGCGGCCGGCAGTGGCGCGCGTTCGCTCACGGCGCGGAGCGCCTGCCGCTGCGAAGCCTCATGCGCGGCGCGGCGGCGGGCTGCCCGTCCACGACCCGCCGCCACGGACTGCCACGCTTCAGCGGCGCGGCGGGATGCGGATCGGGTCGCCCAGATCCGGCATCACGCCCAGGTCACCCAGCAGCGCCTCCAGCCGCGGCATGCGCCTGGCCAGCAGCGCGTTGATGCGCTCCGCGACCTCCGGCAGCGCCTCCCACGCCAGGCCGATCCGGTACATCTGATCCGCCGTGGGCTCGCCGGACCACCCCTCCATCTGTCCGATCCCGGCGCCGCCGGCGACGTCGCCGAGGTCGTCGCCGATCTCCTCGAGCTGGCCGGAGATCGCCTCCGCGATGGTCTCGATCCGCTCGCGGTCGGCATCCTCCATCTCGGCGTCGTCCACCAGCGCCCGGATCTCGGCCAGGCGGTCGTTCATGGCGCCGATCCTCTCGCGCGCGTCACGCGCCGGGCCCGCCAGCGCATGGGCCCGCAGCATCGCATCCTGCCGCGACACCAGGGCCGCCCGGCTGGCCTCGCGCCGCGGGTCGAGCCGCACGCCGACGTCCGTCGTCTGGCTCTCGCCCGCGACCGTGAGGCGCACCGTGTACGTGCCCGGCAGTACGCGCGGTCCCGCGCCCGGCGGGGGCCCCCGTGAGAAGCCTCCCCCACCGCCCTCCGCGTCGAAGGCCGGATCCACCCGGAAATCCCACAGCACCTCGTTCACCCCCGCATCGCCGCCCACCTGCATCGTGCGCAGCACGTCGTCCCCGTCGAGGACCTCGAGGCTTGCCCCGCCCGCGTCCACGCCCTCGTATCGTGGCTGCGAAACTACAGACGCCTGAACATATCGGGCCAACGTGATAGGTCGCTGAAGCTACCCGGTCTGACCGGCCCGACAGATTCCAGGCACCCAGGACCAAACCATGAAGATTTTCGATTTTCCGATCACCAAGAAATGGCCGCCCCTCCATCCGGACCGAATTCAGCTCTATTCGCTTCCAACCCCGAACGGTCTCAAGGCTTCAATCATGCTCGAAGAGATTGAGCTTCCGTACGAGGTGCACAGGGTCAATTTTTCGACCAACGATCAATTCAGCCCCGAGTTCCTGTCACTCAATCCGAACAACAAGATC
>JAPPBA010000162.1 GCA_026705295.1 Candidatus Palauibacter australiensis | reverse complement strand
CTCCATGCAGCTCTGCATCGAGAACGTGGACCAGTCGGGGGGCTGCGCGTACGGCTACGCCTGCGTCTACACGGACACGATCAGCTGGAAGTCACCGACGGAACCGCTCCCCATGATCCGCGATCCGAGGGTCGCGTTCGACCAGTTGTTCGGCGCCGGAGGGAGTGCGGAGGAACGCGCCGCCCGCCGCCGGGCGAACCGGAGCGTGCTCGACTTCATCGCGGGCCGCATCGGTGAACTCCGCCGGGAGCTGGGACCCGTCGACGTCCGCCGGCTCGACCGCTACCTCGACAACGTGCGGGAGATCGAGCGGCGCATCGAGCGCGTGGAGACGCAGAACCGGAGCGGCGACGAGCGGGCGCTTCCCGAGGCGCCGGCCGGCGTGCCCGACTCGTTCGTCGAGCACGTGCAGTTGATGTTCGACCTCCAGGCGCTCGCCTTCGAGTCCGACATGACGCGCGTGTTCTCATTCAAGCTGGGGCGCGACTCGTCGGCCCGGGTCTTCCCCGAGAGCGGCGTCGACAAGCCGTTCCACCCGGCCTCGCACCACGGCGCCGACGAAGAGAACATCGACGACTTCGCGCAGATCAACCGCTTCCACGTGTCGATGGTCCCGTACCTGCTCGAGCGGCTGCGGAACACGATGGACGGCGAGACGGATCTGCTCGAGAAAACGATGGTCATCTACGGCTCGCCGATGGGCGATCCCAACGTACACAACCACAAGCGCTGCCCCCTGTTCGTGGCCGGCGGCGCGAACGGGAAGCTGGACGGCGGGCTCCACGTGCGGGCCGCGCCGGGCACGCCGATGGCCAACGCGCTCCTCTCGCTCATGCACACGCTCGGGCTGGAGGACGTCGAGCGGTTCGGAGACAGCACCGGCGCCCTGTCGCTCGCCGCCCCCGACACGAGCGCGGCCGGCTCGTGAAGCGGGACGGGCGCCGCCGGATGGCCGCGGCGCTGAAGCCGCCGGCGGTCGCGCTGCTGGCGGTACTTCTGAGCGGCGCGCTCTCGCCCGATTCGCCGGTCGCCGACGCCGCGATGACGGGCGATCTCGCCGCCGTGCGGGCGCTCCTCTCCGATGGCGCAGACGTGAACGCGCCGCAGGGCGACGGCATGACCGCGCTCCACTGGGCGGCGCGCGCCGCGAACGGCGACCTGGCCGGGCTGCTCCTCGAGGCGGGCGCCGATGTCGGCGCCATCACCCGCATCGGCGCCTACACGCCGCTGCACCTCGCGAGCGAAGTCGGCAGCGCGCCGGTCGTGCGCCTCCTGCTCGACGGCGGCGCGGAGCAGACCGCGACCACCGAAGACGTAGGCGGCGCGACCCCGCTGCACCTCGCCGCCGCCGCGGGCAGCGCGGACGCCGTTCGCCTGCTCCTGGAGCACGGCGGCGACGCCGACGTCCGGGAGGCGCGCTGGGGCCAGACGCCGCTCATGTACGCCGCGGCGCTCGGCCGGGAAGCCGCCGCGCGCGCGCTGCTCGACGGCGGCGCGGATCCCGCCCTCGCGACGTGGGTGACGGACATCACGGCCGTGACCGAGTGGTCGCAGGCCGACCGCCGCGCCCGCAGCGCGCGGATGCGCGGCGAGCCCGAACCTCCCGTGCCACCGCGCCCCGCGCCGTCCGACAAGCCCCTGGTCGCCGGCTCGGAAGTCTCGGGCGCGCGTCCTGTCGTGGAGGACGAAGAGGGTTACGAGCGCCCGATCGAGGAGCCCGAGCCGCTTGGCTACGGCGACCTGATCGGCGGCCACGGCGGCATGACGGCTCTGCTTCACGCCGCCCGCGAAGGGCACGCCGGCACCGTGCGTGCGCTCATCGGGGGCGGCGCGGACATCGACCAGGTGAGCGGCGGCGACCGTACGAGCCCCATGCTCATCGCGATGATCAACGGCCACTTCGACCTCGCCATGGAACTGTTCGAGGCCGGGGCCGATCCCCAGCTCGCCTCCGCCGCCGGCGCGACGCCGCTCTTCGCCGCCCTCAACGCGCACTGGGCGCCGAAATCGCGCTACCCGCAGCAGCACGCCTACGGGCAGCAGCGGCACGGCTATCTCGACATCATGCGACGCCTGCTCGACGCGGGCGTGGACCCCAATGCCCGTCTCGAGAAGCACCTGTGGTGGGTGTCGTACAACTTCGACCTCCTGCAGATCGACCTGAAGGGCGCGACCCCGTTCTGGCGCGCCGCGTACTCGCTGGACGTTGAGGCGATGAAGCTTCTCGTCGAGTACGGCGCCGACCCCCACCTCGCCACGATCAAGGTGCCCCCGCGGCGTCTCCCGGCCTGGGACCGCGAGAAGCGCGACCTGTCCGGCGTCCCCCCCGTGCCCGTGGGCGGCCCCGCCGACTATCCCATCCACGCCGCGACCGGCATCGGCTACGGCCAGGGCTTCCCCAGCAACGCCCACCGCTACGTCCCGGACGGCTGGCTGCCGGCCATCCGCTATCTCGTCGAGGAACTCGGCGCCGACGTGAACCAGCGCGACGACGAGGGCTACACGCCGCTCCACAACGCGGCCTCGCGCGGCGACCTCGAGGTCATCCGCTTTCTCGTCGAGCGCGGCGCGGACCCGACCGCCGTGAGCCGCGTCGGCCAGACCACCGCCGACATGGCGAACGGCCCCTACCAGCGCACCCAGCCCTTCCCCGAGGCCGTCGCGCTGCTCGAGAGCCTCGGCTCGAAGAATAACCACAACTGCGTGTCCTGCTGACCCGCAGTCCGTCCTCGCCACTCCAGCCATGATCACCGTCTCCAGCCTCGGAAAGGCGTTCGGCGGCCAGGTCCTCTTCCGCGACGCGACGTTCCTCCTCAACCCCGGCGAGTGCTACGGCCTCGTGGGCGCGAACGGATCGGGCAAGACCACGCTCCTCAACATCCTCGGCGGCACCGAGGACGCGACGGAGGGATCCGTCACCATCCCGAAGCGCCTCCAGGTCGGCGTCCTGCGCCAGGACCACTTCCTCCACGACGAGGAGGAGATCCTCGGCGCCACCCTGATGGGGAACCCGGACCTGTGGCGCGCCATGGTCGAACGGGAGGCGCTGATCGAGGCGGAAGATGGAGACTTCGACGCCGACCGTTTCTCCGAACTCGAGGAGACCTTCCAGCGCCACGACGGCTACACGGCCGAGGCCCGCGCGGGCGAGATCCTCGAGGGCCTCGGCTTCCCGAGCGAGATCCACCGCCGTCCGCTCTCCACCCTCTCCGGCGGGTTCAAGCTCCGCGTGCTGCTCGCCCAGGCACTCGCCGGCGCGCCCGACGTCCTCCTTCTCGACGAGCCGACGAACCACCTCGACATCCTCTCCATCCGCTGGCTCGAGAAGTTTCTGCGGGAGTTCAAGGGAGCGATCGTCGTCATCTCCCACGACCACCGTTTTCTCGACAATATCGCCACGCACATTCTCGACATCGACTATGAGACGGTCACCGCGTACAAGGGCAACTATGACGACTATCTGATCCGAAAGAGGGAGGACCAGGAGAGACGTGAGAAGGAACTCGCGAACCGCGAGCGCGAGATCGCCCACCACCGACAGTTCGTCGACCGCTTCCGGGCCAAGGCAAGCAAGGCGCGGCAGGCCCAGAGCAAGCTGCGTCTCATAGAGAAGCGGGCGGAGGCGCTGCAGCCGCTCCCCGTCTCCTCGCGCCGCTATCCGAACTTCCGCTTCGAGTCCCGCCGTCCGAGCGGCCGTACCGTTCTCGGCGTCGAAGACGTGAAGAAGGCGTTCGGGGACGGTGACGAGCTGAACGAAGTCCTGCACGGCGTCGATCTCACCCTCGAGCGCGGGGACCGCATGGCGATCATGGGCCCCAACGGGATCGGGAAATCCACCCTGCTCAAGATCGTCATGGGCGAACTCGAATCCGACGCCGGCCGCGTCTCGTGGGGCTACGAGACGCACCCGAGCTATTTCGCGCAGGACCAGGAGGCCCGCTTCGATTCGCCGGGGCAGACGGCCGAGGACTGGATCGCGGGTTTCTGCGCCGGCCGGACGCTCGGGTTCGTGCGCGGCGAGATGGGGCGCGTGCTCTTCTCCGGCGACGACGCGAAGAAACGGGTCGGCAACCTCTCCGGCGGCGAGGCCGCCCGCCTCGTCTTCTGCCGGATGGCGATCGAGCGACCCAACGTCCTCGTCCTCGACGAACCCACGAACCACCTCGACCTCGAATCCATCGAGTCGCTGGTCGAAGCCCTCCGTAGCTACGACGGCACGCTCATCCTCGTCTCGCACGACCGCTGGTTCGTCTCGCAGCTCGCGACCCGCATCGTCGAGATCTCCGAGGACGGGATCCGCGACTTCCGGGGAAGCTACGAGGAGTACGTCCACTACTGCGGGGACGACCACCTCGATGTCGACACCGTCGTCCTCAAGGCCCGGAGAGAGAAGCGCGCCGCCCGCGATGCCGCCGCCGGAACCCGCAGCGCCGCCGACCTCCCCGCCGGGGGCAACTCGCGACGTGGTGCCAACGCGGGCATCGCGCGGGGCAACCGGAACCGCTACCGCGGCGGCTCGCTGCGGAAAAAGCTGAACGACGTTACGAAGCGGATCCAGGCGACCGAGACCCGCCTCGCCGAGATCGACGAGATCTTCGCCGACCCCGCCTTCTACGCCGACACCCCCGTCGAGGAAGTGCGCACACTCGAAACCGAACGCGCCTCCCGGCAGAGCGAACTCGACGAACTCATCGGCGCCTGGGAACGCATCGAAACCGAACTCGCCCACCTCGACTGAAGGCGCCCGATCGACCCGGGGCGGGCCATCTCGCACACAGCATCTCGCGCGGCCCCCCGCCTGCCTACAGCGGCCAGACGATGGGGAGGAAGAAGACGACCATCAGCAGCAGGAGCAGGAAGAGCGGCGCGCCGACCTTCGTGTAGTCCACGACCTTGTAGCCGCCCACGCCCATCACGAGCAGGTTCACCGGGTGGCCGAAGGGGCTCAGGAAGGCGCACGAGGACCCCACCGCGACGACCATGAGCAGGGCCCGCGCCGAGAGATCCAGTTCGGTCGCGGCGCTGAGCGCGATCGGCGCGACGAGCACGGCCACCGCCGAGGTGGGGACGAACTGCGCCGCGAGCGCGCAGATGAGGAAGAGGCTCGCGATGAGCACCCGCGGTCCCATCTCCGCCGCCCGGCCCACGACCTCACGCGCGATGAGTTCCGCCGTGCCGGAGTCCTCCATCGCGAGCCCGAGCGCGAGCATCCCCCCAAGGAGCATGACGACCCGCCATTCCACGAAGGTGTAGACCTCGTTCCCCTTCACGCACCCCGTACACACCATCAGGAGCGCCCCGAGCAGCGCGGCGATGTACACGGGGAGCAGGTTCAGGGAGGCCGCAAGGATGAACCCCACCATGACCCCACTGGCGATCCACGCCTTGTGGACGCGGAACACCTCGTGGAGCTGTCCGTGGAGGACGAGGAAGCGCGGGTCGCGGGCGACCAGCGCGATCTTCTTCCGGTTGCCGTAGACGAGGAGCGCGTCCCCGAACTCGAGCGCCATGCTCGAGATGCGGAGGTTCGAGTGAAAGGCCCGTCCCCCGCGGAAGATCGAGAGCAGGTTCAGTCCGTAGGACTCCCGGAAGAGGACCTCGCGCAGCGTCTTCCCCACCAGATCGGAACTCGGAGCCAGCGTGACCTCGGCGAACCCGACATCCTCCGACTCCAGCTCGCCCACGGAGGGTCGTTCATCCACCGTGACCAGCTCCTGCAGCGCCTCCAGCACGGCGAAGCAGGCCGGGGCCCCCTCGACGATGAGGCGGTCGCCCGCCCGCATCCTCTCCGAGGCGTGCGGCAGGGCGATGTCGCCGCCGTCGCGCTCGATCTCCAGCACCGTGAGATCGAAGGCGCCCCGCAGACGGGAGGCCGCGAGCGTCCGCCCGTCCAGCCAGGACCCGTCCGGGATGTGGAGCCGCATCAACCATCGGTACAGTTCGTACTCCTCGGTAGCGGAGCCGATGTCCGTCCAGCCGACGGATGAGAACTCCGTCGCGTAGCGGAGTTGCTGGAGTTGGTCCTCGCGGCCGAGCAGGAGAAGTGCGTCCCCCGCCTCGAGTTGCACCGTCTGGAACGAGCCGCCCAGCACCTGCCCGCCGCGCCGGATGGCGACGACATGGGCCTGGAAACGGTTGCGGAAATCGATGCGTTGAACCGTGCTGCCGACGAGGTCCGACTTCCCGGCGATCTCGACTTCGGCCAGCACCGTCGAGTCCTTCACGAGACGTCCCAGCGCGTCTTCCGATTCCCTGTGCCTGACGAGGCGACCCCAGGCGCGCAGGCGTTCGAGCGCCTCGATCCGCCCTTCGACGATGAGCACGTCGCCGCTTCGAAGCCGGAAGTCCCGCTCCGGGGCCCGCACGAGGTGCCCTTTGCGGCGCACGGCCAGGAGGTCGTACCCGAGCGCCTGCCCGAGCCGTGCCTCGACGAGCGAGCACCCGTCCAGTGCCGAGTCGGACGGAATCCGGAGCGTGAGCAGCGACTCGGCGAAATGGTAGCGGCCGGTGAGGTCGATCTCGTCGCCCCCTTCGTCGTCCCCGGTGGACCGGTCCGGAAGGAAGTGCCTCCCCGCGAGGACCACGTACAGGACCCCGAGGGTGAGCGCAGTCGCGCCGACGGGGGTGAAGGCGAAGAAACCGAATCCCCCCTGCCCCATGCGCTCGAGTATGCTCGAGAGGAGGATGTTGGGCCCCGTTCCGATCAGGGTCGTCATGCCGCCGAGGAGCGCGGCGAAGGAAAGCGGGATCAGCAGCCGGGACGGGCGCATGCCGAGACGGCGGGAGATGTCGATCACGACCGGGATCAGGAGCGCGACCGCCGCCGTGTTGTTCATCACCCCCGACATGAGCCCCGACGTGAGCATCAGCAGCGCCGTGACCCGCACGGGAGAATCCCCCGCGAGCCGCAACACCTGCGCGCCGACGACGTTCGCGACACCCGTCTTGTAGAGTCCGCCGCTGAGCACGAGCACGGCCGCGATCGTGACCACGGCGGGGTTGGCGAACCCCTCGATGGCGCGGGCCATCGGGATGACGCCGGAGATCGCTAGCGACAGGAGCACCATGAGCGCCACGCCGTCGTAGCGGACCCATTCCGTGACGAAGAGGACGACCGCCACCGCGACGATGGCGAGGACGACGATGACGTCGGCCGTCACGGTCCCGACCCCTGCCCCGGCCCCAGCCCCGGCCTCTGCATCGTCGACACCGCCTGCGCGAGGCCTCGCGCGGCGAGCGTTCCGGCGTGGCGCCGCCGGCCGAGGAGGATGAGCGGCACGTCCGTCCTCCGGGCCACCTCCAGGGCGAAGTCGCCGATCGCCGGTTCGCCGCGGCCCCGCCGTTCCATCCCCATCACCACGAGATCGCTTTTCTGTCCCAGTCTCGCCAACGGTTCGACGGGTTCGTCGGTGTATTCGAAGGCCACCTCATGCGGCCCCGCGGCCTCGTCTCTGGCGAGTCGGCGGATGCCGCGCTCGAGCCTCTGGCGCTGGTCGACGGGCGTGCCGGCTTGGAGCGTGCGCAGGAACGTGACCCACGGCTCGGAGGAACGCGACAGACTGCCGAGCAGGCGGGCGCGCAGTTCGCTGTGGTCGCGCCGCCCGCTCACGGGGACGAGTACGCGCCTCGTCTCCGCGATCCGCCAGCGGGGCGGCGCCCGCACGATGACCACGTCCGCGGCGATTCTGGAGATGAGACCTTCAAGCCGTGACTCCACCCCGGGCTCCGAGAGTCGCGGCAGGCCCACAAGCACCGTTTCGCACGTGCGGTTGTTGGCCACGCGGGCGATCTCGCTCCACACGTCCGACGCGATCGTGAACAGCGTCTCCGGCGGGACCGAGCCTTCGAGACCGCGCCCCACGGACTCGCCCAGGATGTCCTTGGCATCCCGCACGACCGCATCGAGGGAGACGGCGGGACGCCCCTCGCGCGGGATCACCGACAGCAGCAGGAGCCGCCCGACGTTCGGGGCGCGCACGGTCGTGGCCACGTCGACGAGGCTCGCCGCGCTGGCGGGATTCCCGATCGGAACGAGGACCAGGGGGCTGCGGCCGCGCAGCCGCGCCAGGTCGGGATCCCGGGCCTGGGCGCTTGCGTCGGCGACGCGGGCGCCGGGCGCAAGGAACGTGAGGTAGAGCACCGCCCCGAGTCCGAGCCACACCGCGACGACGCGCCCCGCCTCCGGCACGGCGATGGCCTGGAAGATGGCCAGCCCCAGGCAGAGGGCGGCGCCGGCCACCGGGAGCGCGGCCGGCCGCGGGTGGCCCGAGCGCAGGCGGGCCAGCATCGCGGCCCAGTGCACCATGGCGAACGAGACCAGGAAGATCAGGCTCGCCGCGGCGCCGGCTGCGGCGACGTTCCCCACTGCGACGGCGATGAGCATCATCATCGCGCCCGTCGCGGCCACAGCGATGGCGGGCGTCCCCGTGCGTGCCCGCATCTCGCCCACGTGATGTGGCAGCGTCCGGTCCCGCGCCATCGAGAACGCGACGCGCGAGGCCCCGAACAGGTTCGCGTGCAACGCCGACAGCATCCCCATGAGTCCGGCCCCGATCACGAGCCAGTACCCGGCCGGGCCCATGAAGCGCTCAGCCGCCACAGCCACGAGCTCCTCCGGGTGCGCGTCCGCCGCGGCCTGGATCCCCTCGGGCGGCGCGCCGACCGTCGCGACCACGACGAGCAGGGGAATGTAGACGACGAGCGCGATTCCGAGCGACAGGTACATCGCCCGCGGCACGGTACGCTCCGGATCGCGGACCTCCCCTCCGACGGCGGCGATGAGGTCGAAGCCCTGCAGGGCGATGAAGGTGTAGCCCATGGCCTGCAGCAGGCCGAGCGCGCCTTCCGGGGCGAACGGACTCAGGCGCCCCAGCGTCTCGGCGGGAGACCCGGCGGAACCGACGAGCCAGGCCACGAAGCCCCCGGCGATGAGCACCGCGAACACGACGACCTTTCCGATGGTGGCCGCGTTGCCTCCGCCGGCGGCGCGCTGGACGAGGAAGATCGAGTAGCCCACGACCGCCGCGATCGACAGCCCGATCTGCGTCCCGCCGTGTCCGAGCCAGTCCGCAGACATGCCGAGCGCCGGCGCGAGACGCTCCAGGCCTTCCACGAGGAACGCCGCGAAGCCCAGCGCGTAGAGCACGCCCGCGACGATGGACGCGAACCAGACCACCCACCCCACGATGAAGGCGACCTCGATCGAGAGCACCTTCTTCGCGTACGTGTAGATGCCGCCCGATTCCGGGAAGCGGCGCGCGAGGCGCGCGAAGCTCATCGCAGTGAGGAACGCGATCCCCCCGTTGAGGCCGAAGGCGAGGATGGCGGCCGGACCCGCGGTCGCGAACGCGACGCCTGCGAGCGCGAGGACCCCGCCCCCCACGATCGCGCCGACGCCGAGTGACGTCGCGCCGTAGAGCCCCATGTGCCGTTCGCTCATCCCCGAGTCCCTGGAGGTGCCAGCCGCCGGGCCGGTAGCGGTGCCGCTGGCGGTGCCCGTTGTTTCCGTCGGAAGGCCCGCTAATCTTGGGGCCCACCCCGACAATGTCACCCCGACCGCGACCCGGACCCCGCGACCCCGACACTGATCCGACACCCTGACTCTGACCAGACATTCCGACGGAGCGCGCGTGAACGCCCCAGCCCTCTTCTCCACACGGTCCCTCGAACTCCAGGCACGCGTGCGCGCCTTCATGGAGGCGCACGTTCACCCCCACGAGGAGACCTTCCACCGCGAGGTCGAAGCGGCGGAGAACCGGTTCTCCACGCCGCCGATCCTCGAGACGCTGAAGGCGCGTGCGCGGGATGAGGGACTGTGGAACCTCTTCCTCCCGCCCGACGCGGAGCCGGGACGCGGCCGGGACGCGGGTCCGGGGGGCGCGGATCCGGGAGACAAGGACCCGGACTCCCGCTGCGGCGCGGGTCTGTCGAACCTCGAGTACGCGCTCATCTGCGAGGTCATGGGACGCGTCGAATGGGCGCCCGAGGTCTTCAACTGCAACGCGCCGGACACCGGCAACATGGAGACGTTGGCCCGCTACGGGACGCCGGCGCAGCGGGAGGAGTGGCTCGAGCCGCTGCTGGCGGGGGAGATCCGCTCGTCGTTCGCGATGACGGAGCCGGACGTGGCCTCGTCGGACGCAACGAACATCCGCTCCTCCATCGTCCGCGACGGGGACGAGTGGGTCATCAACGGCCACAAGTGGTGGGCGACGCAGGCCCCCCGGGCGGAGTGCCGGCTGTTCATCTTCATGGGAAAGACGGACCCGGACGCGGCGCGCCACCGGCAGCAGTCGATGGTGCTCGTGCCGCGCGACGCCGCCGGCATCGAGGTCGTGCGGCCGCTCGGCGTGTTCGGCTACGACAGCGCCCCGGTCGGCCACGGCGAGGTGCGCTTCACCGACGTCCGCGTGCCGGCCGGGAACATGCTCCTCGGGCCGGGCCGCGGGTTCGAGATCGCGCAGGGTCGCCTCGGCCCCGGCCGCATCCACCATTGCATGCGGCTCATCGGCGTCGCCGAGCGTGCAATCGAGGACATGGCCGAGCGGGCGAGGACCCGCGTCGCCTTCTCCGGCCCCCTCGCCGAGAAGGGCGCGCTCCGCCACGCGCTCGCCGAGTGCCGCATCGCGGTCGACCAGGCCCGGCTCCTCACGCTGCACGCCGCCCACATGATGGACGCCGTCGGCAACAAGGCGGCGCGCCGCGAGATCGCGATGATCAAGGTCGTCGCGCCGCGCATGGCCTGCCGCGTCCTCGACCAGGCGATCCAGGTCCACGGCGCCCTCGGCGTCAGCCCCGACACCTGGCTGGCCGCGGCCTACGCGCATTCCCGCACCCTGCGCCTCGCCGACGGCCCGGACGAGGTCCACCTCGAGGCGCTCGCGAAGCTGGAACTGCGGGGGCCGCGCGGGACGTAGGGGTCGCCGCGGGCCTCCGGCACCTCCGGCAGGCTCGACCGCGCGGTGCGGACCTCAGGCGCTCCGGGCGGACTTCAGGCGCGGCGGGCGAAGCTCCAGCCGGCTTCGGCCAGCATCGGCGCCTTGGCGCCGACTTCCAGCGCGTTCCGCGAACTCGCGTTGCCCTGGAGGGCCCGCGCGTACACGCCCTGGCAGATCGAGGCGAGGCGGAAGAGGCCAAAAGCCATGAAGAACTCCCAGTCCGGCACCCCCTCACGCCCCGTCCGCCGGCAGTACGCGGTCACGTAGTCCTCCTCCGACGGAATCCCCAGCGCCTCGCAGTCCACCTCCCCCAGCCCCTTCCACAGGGGCCCCTCGGGCAGGTGGTACGTCATGCAGTTATAGGCGAGGTCGGCCAGAGGGTGGCCCAGGGTCGACAACTCCCAGTCCACGATCGCGAGCACGCGCGGTTCGGTCGGGTGCAGGATCATGTTGTCGAGCCGGTAGTCGCCGTGGGCGATCGTCGTCTCCTCCCCGGACGCGTCGCTGGCGGGGATGTGGGCGGGCAGCCACTCGCTGAGCGCCTCCATCGCGGGGATCGGGTCGATCCGGGCCGCTTCGTACTGTCGCGTCCAGACGGTGATCTGCCGCGCCACGTAGTCCGACGGTTTTCCGTAGTCCCCCAGACCGACGGCCGCCCAGTCGACCGCATGGAGCCGCGCCAGCGCCTCGTTCATCGCGTCGTAGATCGCCGCCCGTTCCGCCGGAGATTCGACTTCGGGCAAGCCCGGGGCCGACGGCACCCGCCCCTCCACGTGCTCCATGACGAAGAACGCCTGTCCGATCACGCCGGGGTCCTCACACAGGTGGATCATCCCCGGC
>JAPPBA010000161.1 GCA_026705295.1 Candidatus Palauibacter australiensis | reverse complement strand
CTCAATCTCCTCTACATCATCGAGAACAACGGCGTCTACGGCCTGACGAAGGGCCAGTTCTCGGCCTCCGCCGACATGGGCTCGAAGTCGAAGCGGGGCGTCCCGAACGAACAGCCCCCCATCGATCCGGTGCTGCTCGGACTCTCGATCGGCGCGACCTTCGTGGCCCGCGGCTTCTCCGGCGACAAGAACCAGCTCGTCCCCATCATCAAAGCGGGCATCCGGCACCCGGGTCTGGCCCTCGTCGATGTCATCTCGCCGTGCGTGACCTTCAACGACCACGTGGGGTCGACGAAGAGCTACGCCTACACGCGCGAGCACTTCCGCGAGGCGGTCGAGGCCGCGTTCGTGGCCCCCAAGGACTTCGTCCCCCCGGCGGACGAGATCACGGCCGACATAGGGTCCGCCGACGTGCGCGACGTCCGCATGCACGACGGCAGCGTGATCCGCTTCCGGCAGGTGGAGGGCGACTACGACGCGACGGACAGGGACGCCGTGTACGGCTACCTGCGCGAGCGGCAGAACGCGGGCGAGGTTCCGACGGGTCTCCTCTACGTGGACCCGGAGTCGAGGGACCTGCACGACGTGCTGGAGACGGTCGAGCGACCGCTGTGGAACCTCCCCTTCGAGGAGTTGTGCCCTGGAGCTGAAGCGCTGGACGCTCTGATGGAGAACTACCGATAGCCGCCGAGGAGCGGGCGGCCCGCCTCGAGGCGGTGCAGCCCGTGCTCCCGTCGCGGGACGTCGCCGCGGCGATCGGCTTCTACGTCGGACGGCTCGGCTTCGAACTCGCCTTCGCCGATTCGACTCGCGATCCGGGGTACGCCGGCGTGAGGCGGGACGGGATCGAGTTGCACATCCAGTGGCACGATGCGGAGGAGTGGTCCCGCGTGGAGCGGCCCATGCTTCGCTTCGTCGTGCCCGCGGTCGAGGACCTGTTCGACGAATACCGCGAACAGGGGGTCTTCCACGAGCGCACGACCCTGCGGCGGACGCCCTGGGGCACGCGCGAATTCGCCTTCTACGACCTCGACATGAACGGGCTCACCTTCTACCGAGGTCTCGCGGAGGGCGAGGCACCGGACCCGCCCGAGGGCGAAGACCTCTCCGACCGCTAGCCGTCGACGCGTGTCGTCCGGCCGCCCGGGTCACACACGTACCGGGACAGCTGTGCGCCGATCAGGGCGCCGACGACGGGCCCCCAAACGTAGGCGAGCGAGAAAGACCCGATCCCGAGGGCGACTGCCGGGTTGAGAACACCGTTCGATCCGTGGGCGGCCCACGAGATTCCCACGACGAGCGCCGCGCCGATGACGGCGCCGGTCAGCCGGTCGGGGATGCGGTCCAGGAAGACGGCCGCGATCGTGAAGGCGAGGAGTGCAGCCCCCAGCATCTCGGCCACGCCGGTGCCGGCGGACGCGTCCACGGGGAGCGGGACCGGATCTGCGAACAGGACGCTTCCGAGGGCGAGGGCCAGTCCGGCCCCCGCAAACTGCGCCGCAATGAACGAGCCGGCGTCCTTCGCCTCGATCTTCCCGATCGACCAGATGGCGATTGTGACCGCCGGGTTGAGCAGGCAGCCCGAGACAGGCCCGAGAAGGTGAACCAGAACCCCAAGCGTGAGTCCCGCCATCGCCGGGGCCGGGATAGGGAAACCCGCATTGTTGATGGAGATCACGGCGGAAAGCGTGAGCGCAAACGTGCCCACGAGTTCGGCGGCGACGGACCTCGGTCTCATGCCTTCCCCCTTGGCGATCGATCATCGTGCGGCACGGCGAGCCGCCACCGAAGCGGACTTCGGCGGCGGGGCGTAAGATCAGCGACGCCAGCATACGACGATCCCGTCGACGGGGGCCACTGCTTCACCGAGGAGTTCACATGACCTGGACCGCGCCCGAACACTGGCTTCGCATCGAGACGATCGACGCCCACACCGAGGGAGAGCCGCTGCGCGTCATCGTGGCGGGTTTCCCGGAGCTGGAGGGAGACACGGTCCTCGCCCGGCGGCGCGTCGCGCGGGCGGACCACGACGAACTCCGCCGGGCGCTGATGTGGGAACCGCGAGGGCATGCGGACATGTACGGCTGCCTCGTGATGCCTCCCGTGCGGTCCGGATCGGACTTCTCCGTCCTGTTCATGCACAACGAGGGCTACTCGACGATGTGCGGTCACGGGATCATCGGCGTGGCGAAGATCGCCGTCGAAGCCGGCTGGATCGACGGGTCGGGCAGGGAGCGGCCCGTGACGATCGACACGCCCGCCGGGCTCGTGCGCGCCACCGCCATCCTGGATCGCGAGCGGGTCCGGGAGGTTCGGTTCCTCAACGTGCCGTCCTTCGCGCCCGCGCTGGGGCGGGCCGTGGAGGTCGAGGGGCTGGGTACGGTGTCATACGACCTCGCCTTCGGCGGGGCCTTCTACGCCTACGTCGATGCAGATGCGCTCGGGCTCTCGCTCACTCCGGGCGGCGGCGCCGACCTCATCGAAGCGGGTCGCCGGATCACACACGCAGTATCTTCGTCCGCCGCGGATCACATCTCGCATCCGGACGATCCGGATCTCGGGTTTCTCTACGGCACCGTGTTCACGGGGGCGGCGGCCGACGCCGCACACCACTCGCGGCACGTCTGCATCTTCGCGGACGGGGAACTCGACCGAAGTCCGACCGGGACCGCCGTGAGCGGCCGCCTCGCCATCCTTCGCGCGCGCGGGGAGTACTCCGGCGATTCGGAGATCATCGTCGAGAGCATCATCGGCGGCCGGTTCAGCGGCCGCGTCGTGGACACGACGACAGTCGGCGGCCACGCGGCCGTCGTGCCGGAGGTCGGCGGCCGGGCCTGGGTTACGGGCCGCCACGAGTTCCTCGTCGATCCGGAGGATCCGTGGTGGGACGGCTTCCTCGTACGCTGAGCGGGTGCCCGCCGACGAGCTGGTTCTGAACCCCGGATCCGTCGCCTGCAGGAGGCAAGATGCCGCATATCGAGACGGTAGCTCCCGACGAAGCGGACGGGCTTCTCGCCCGCGAGTACGAGAAGGCCGTCCGCCGCGCGGGGCGCGTCTTCAACGTGATCGGCATCCAGAGCCTGAACCCGCCCGTGATGCGCGCCTCGATCCAGCTCTACGAGGCGTTGATGCTGGCGCCGGGACCGCTAGGGCGGGACGTGCGCGAGATGCTCGCGACCGTGACCTCGCGCGAACTCGACTGTTTCTACTGAACGGAGGCGCACGGAGAGGATCTCCGTCAGGCCACGGGAGATGACGAATTGGCGCGCGCGATCCGGATCGATTATCGGACGGCGGCGCTCGACGCGAAGACGCGCCGACTGATGGACTATGCGGTGGCGATCACGCGCGAGCCGACCTCCACCGCTCGTCGGGACATCGACGGGTTGCGGGAGGTCGGCTGGACTGACGCGCAGATCCTGACCGCGACCGAGATCGTCGGCTTCTTCAACTACTATGTGCGCATGGTCGAGGCACTCGGCGTCGAACCGGAGCCGGAGATGGAGCGGGACCCGGCCGTGTGGCCGGATCCCTGATCTCGGCCCGTCAAGCTCCTGCTAGCCGCCCGATCGGCGGACCGTGCCCCCGGATCGGGAGCTGCCGCTGGAGCGACGGACCGTGCCCCCGGATCGGGAGCTGCCGCTGGAGCGACGGACCGCGCCCCCGGATCGGGAGCTGCCGCCGGATCGGCGGACCGCACCCCCGGATCGGGAGCTGCCGCTGGAGCGGCTGACCGCGCCCCCGGATCGGGAGCTGCCGCCGGATCGGCGGACCGTACCCCCGGATCGGGACCCGCCGCTGGAACGGCTGACGGTGCCGCTCGACCTCGAAGGTCCGGAGGGCCGCGCCGCCGGCCGCGATGACCGCGGGGCGGATTGCCGGGTCACGGGTCTCGTCGTCGACGGCGGGCGCCGCACCACCGGCCGGGACGGCCTCGCCGTCGTGGGCCGCGCCGCCGGCCGCGCCGGCGCGGACCGCACGGTCGGCCTCGCCGGGGACGCGCGCTGCACGCCGCCGGAACCCGTGCGCGTCGTGGGCCGCACGGCCGGTCGTCTCACGGCGTCGGGCACATTCCGCTCCCGCGCCGTGGGCCGCCGGATCGCCGGGCGGGCGCCGGTCCCGGCCGCGGGCGGCGTCGCGCGCTGCACGCCGGTCCGCGTCGTCGCCCGTTGCACGCCGGTCCGCGTCGTCCCCTGAACGCCGGACCGCTCCAGCCGCAACGTACCGGCCTCCGGCGACCGCCTGGTCACGCGGACCGGCGCTGAGCCGGCCGTCCGCGAGTTGCCGCTCGTCGCCCCGGCGGTCGCGTCGCGCGGGCGGGCCGACCGCCCATCGCGCCCACGCAGCACGACGCGTTCGACCTCCCGCGGCAGACCCGCGCCGCGATCGATGAAGCCGTCCGCATTGACGGTCGTTCTCCCGTCACGCGACACCGCGCGCCGCAAGCTCGCCAGCGTTTGCGCGGGTCTCCGCTGCGCCTGGCGCCCGAGCAGGCGGGAGTCCGTCAGCAGCACGCCGCGCTCAACCGCCTTCCGTCCGCGCCCGAAGTTCGAACCGCCCACCGAGTAGAAGTGCTGTCGCCGGTGTCCGAGGCGGCCGTGCGGCAGGAAAGTCCAGTGCCGATAGCGCCCGAAGCCGCCCCCGATGTGTCCGTAGACCCCGAAGTGGAAGCCCCAGTCGCTCCCGTAGTAGTTCCGGTAGTGGCGCCAGTAGTAGCCCGAGGGAATCCAGCCCGCGTAGCTCGGGCCCCAGTACCAGTACACGTGCGCGACGGCGAAACGCTGTCCCGGGAACCAGATCCAGCCCCAGTCGGGATCGAGATCCCAGTACCCGTAGTGGTAGGGCACCCAGCCCCACGGTTCGTACGAGACCCAGAACATCCCGCTGGGTGTGTGTCGCCAGCGCCCGTGCCGGTACGGCGCCCAGCCCGTGGACACGCGCGGACGCCAGGCGACACCTGCTCCCACGTCGACCCACGACCCGTGTCCCTCGAGCGAAGACGCGGCGTAGTGGAGATCCGGCTCCACATGCGCCGTATACTCCCCGCCCGCGTAGTTGCCGAGCCCCTGACCCCATGCCTCCAGACGATCTAGACCCGGGGCCGCCGCGAAGCGGAGCCGGTCACCTCGCGCGCCCTCGACGAAGAGGCTCTCTCCGCGGCGGACCTCGGCGAGTTCCGTCTGTGTCGTGACTTCCGCCAGCCCCTCGCGCACGACGACCTCGCTGCGGCGCTCGTCGTCGACGACGATCAGGAAGGAACCGGCTCCCCGCGGCAGGATCGTCGCGTTCGGCGTGATTACGGAGGGCCACTCGGAGCCCGGTGGATTCGCGGCCACCACGAGCTGCAGCGATCCGCGCATGAGCTCGAGGATGGAGGCGGGGTCGTTCGTGTCCGCGGAGTTGGCGAGCGCGCGGAACAGAAGTTCTGCCCCGTCCCCGATCCGGACGAGGTTCCCGTCGGCGAGCACGATTTCGACGCGCGATTCACCGGAGGCGAAGATCCGGTCGCCGGCGAGGATGGGTTCGTTCACCGCGAGCTGGACGCGCTCCTGGGTGTCTCCCTGGATGAGCGTCGCGGACCCGTCGAGCGCGCGCAGGTATCCGTAGCTGCCGTCGATCCCGCTCTGCGCGATCGCGGCGTCATAATCGATCGGGGTCTCCGCCTCCTGGGCGGAGACCGGGGGCACGGCGAACGAGACGCCCCACGCCATCCCGACCGCCCACACCCGCCGCCGGCCCCGCAACCGCCGGGGCGCTCCGGAGTTTCCTGTCGCCTTTGCGAACCGCATCCCAAGCTCCCGTGTCTTCCGATCCCCGCCCCGGACGGCCGGTTCGCCGCCGGGACTGTCTTCAGACACTAGACGGTCCGCGGGCGAAGTCGGTCACTGGCAGCCACGGACCGCCGGGGCAGCCGGTCGATCAGGGGAGGTCTTCGATCCACTCGGCGATGAAAATGTTCGTGTTGCCCAGGTGGGATCCGTGCCGGTTCGATCCGAACACGAGATAACGGCCGTCCGGGCTGAACATGGGGAAGCTCTCGAAGTGCTCGCTGAACGTCACCTGCTCCAGCCCCGTGCCGTCCAGGTTCACGAGAAAGAGGTCGAAATTGCGGCTGCGGGGATCGTCCTCGTGCAGGTTCGAGGCGAAGATCACCTTCTCGCCGCTCGGGTGGAAGAAGGGGGCGAAGTTCGCGGCCTCGTTGTCCGTGAGACGCACCCGGTTCGAGCCGTCCACATCCATCACGTAGATGTCGAGCACGCCGGGCCGGACGAGCCCGTCGGCCAGGAGCGCCTGGTAGTCCGCGAGTTCCTCTTCGCTCTCGGGGTACCTCGCCCGGTAGACGATCTTCGATCCGTCCGGGGAGAAGAAGGGCCCGCCATCGTATCCGGGTTCGTTGGTGAGCTGCCGGACGTCGGAGCCGTCGGGATTCATCGTGTAGATGTCCAGGTCTCCGTCGCGCGTGGAGGTGAAGACGACCCGCGACCCGTCCGGAGAGAGGGTCGCCTCCGCGTCGTAGCCGGGACTCGAGAAGATCGGCTGGACGTCGGAACCGTCCGGGTTCGCCGTGTAGATGTCGAAGTCGTGGAGCGGCCACACGTACCCGCGCCGCATGTCCGGTGGCGGAGGACACTCGGGCGCCACGTGATGCGTGGAGCTGTAGATGATCCGCGAGTCGTCCGGGAAGAAGTACGAGCACGTGGTCCGGCCGAGTCCCGTCGAAACGAGCTTCCGGTCGCCGCCCTCGACGCCGATGGTGAAGATCTGGTCGCACTCGTATTCGCCCGCGTGGCGGCGCTGGAAGATCAGCCGCTGTCCGTCCGAAGAGTAGTATGCCTCGGCGTTCTCCCCCTCGAAGGTGAGTTGAGCCAGACTGGCGAAGCGCCGTTCTTCCGGGAGCGGATCGCGGCTCACGGCGGCGTTCTCCGCACCGTTCTCTACGCCGTCCTCAGGGGTCGCGGCCTCGGCTTCCTCTCCGGCGTTACCGGCGCAGGCCGTCGCGAAGAAGGCGGCCGCGAGCGAGACGGCGACGCAGGTCGGGGTGGATACGGATCCGAACTGTGCTGATTTCAAGGGAACCTCGGTCTTGCCGATCGGATGTCCGACGGCGCGCCCGCCGCCGCTGTGCTCCTCAGGCCCGGTTGGGCCGCGGGCTCACACGGTACGATTCACGCGCTCGCGCGGCCAGTTCCGGCGCGGCCAGGGCCGACGCGTCCCGTTTTCACGGGTTCAGTGGCGATACGTTGTAAGGACAGAGAACGACGGAGAAGGGGGATGGAGAGGTGGAGCCGAGGCGGATGACCACAGCTGCGCAGCCGGAACGGCGGGTGCACGACTGGTCCGAGCGGTTCGGTCCGGAATTGCAGCGCCACGTAGCCGGGATGCTGGGCAGCGCGGACGAGGCCCGGGATGTGGTGCAGGACCTGTGGGTGACGGCGCTCGGCGCGCGGCCCGAGGCGGGAGACGCCGTGAACATTCGGGCGTGGCTGTACCGGGTCGCGACCCGGCGGGCGCTCGACCGCCTGGCCATGCGCCGCCGGCGCTCCGAGTTGCTCGCGGCCCACTCCGGCGAGCTGCAGCCGAGGGCCCTTCCCGCGGCCGATGCGGCGCTGGGTCGGCTCTCCGAAGCCGCCGCGGCGCGCGTCCGGAGGGGGGTCGCGGAACTCCCGCGGCGGCAACGGGACGCCGTCTGGTTCCGCTGGATCGAGCAGTTGGATTACGCGACGATCGCCAGCCGGATGGGGGCCTCTCCCGAGGCTGTGAGAGCCAACGTCTACCAGGGGATGAAGAAGCTGCGCCGCGACCTCGCCGAGGTGTGGCGCGAAGAGGGGCCGATATGACTCGACGTTGCACGACCTGTCGCGAAGAAGACGTGCTCGCCTGGATCCTGGGCGACCTGGATGCGGACGCCGCTCTGAAGCTCGCCGAACGCATGGCGGCCTGCCCGGCCTGTCGGGAGCGTGCGGTGGCATACCGGGGCCTGCATCGCTCCGCGGAGCGCCTCCGAGACGGCCCGGTCATCCGCTGGCGCCGCTTCGATTCGCCCTTCGGCGCCATGCGCGTCGCGGCGAGCGCCGCCGGGCTGGTCGCGCTCTCGTGGCAGGACGAGAGCGACGCTGCGTTCGTCGCCGGCCTCGAACACCGGTACCCGTCGATCCCCGTGGTGCGCGACACCGACCGACTCGGCCCCGCGGAAGAGCAACTGACGGAGTACTTCGGCCGTCGCCGCCCTCGCTTCGATCTCTTCGTCGACCTCACGGGACTTGGCGACTTCCAGCGGGCCGTGCTGGACGCCGCCTCCGGACTCGAGTTCGGCGAGACCGTGACGTACACGGAGATCGCCAGGCGCATCGGCCGTCCGAAGGCATCGCGCGCGGTCGGCAACGCGCTCGGCCGGAACCCGATACCGATCATCGTGCCGTGCCACCGGGTCGTCCGGACCGACCGGACGCTCGGGGGATACACGGGCGGACTCCGCTACAAGCGCGCCCTCCTCGACATCGAGGGCCGGACCGATCTCCTCCACCCCCACGACCAGACCGAGATGCCGCTCGCCTGACCACCCGTGGACCCGCGGCGTACCAGGCCGACCCGTGGCGTACTGCTAGGCGGACTCCTCGACGAGCTGGATCAGGCGGCGCAGGCCGAGGCCTTCGGGGCCGCCGACGCGGACCCGCAGCGTCCGGCGGTCGCATTGGCCGAGGGCCTCGATGTCCCCCAGCGCCTGGGCCCGGATCAGTTGACGGAAGGTGAAGTCCGTCTCGGGGACGTGGACGTGCTCGCCCGCATCGTCGACGAGCTGAAGGAAGACGCCGTTGTCCGGCCCCCCCTTGTGCAGTTGTCCGGTCGAATGCAGGAAGCGGGGGCCGTGGCCCAGCGTGGTCGTCGCCCCCGTGGCCGCGGCGAGGGCCGCCCGCAGCGTCCCGAGCAGCCCCTCCTCCGCCTCGCCTCCCGCGAGGAACGCCTGTACGGCGATGTAGTCCGTCGAGGCCACCGCGGACACGAAGTCCTCCAGCCGCTCGCGGATCCCATCCAGGTCGGGGGGCACGGGCGTTCGGGGCGGGGCGTGTCCGAACTGAGGCACCTCCCAGACGAGGTCGATCTCATCCGCATCGGTGACCGTCTCGTTCTCCGTCGGCTCCGCATCCGGCCCGCCGTCGCCCGCCATCGCCCGACGCGCCAGGCGCTTGGCGAGCTGTACGTCGGGCTGGTTGAAGGGCTGGATGCCGAGAGCCGCTCCGGCCATGGCCACGCCCACCTCCCAGACGAAGAAGAGGGCGCCGAGTTCCTCGGGCCGTTCGAGCTGGATGCGCAGCGTCGGGTGGCCGGCCGCCTGGAGCGCGTCGAGGACGTCCGGCGTCTCGTCGGCTTCTCCCCATTGCTCCGCTTCGCGCGCCGCGTCACCGCCGAGGAGCAGGCCGACGAAGACCCGGTCCTCGCCGTATTCGTCCGGCGGCCTCGGCGGCTCGGCGACGACCGGGACGATGCCCCGGCCCTCCTTGCCGGTGCTCTCGGCGAGGAGTTGCTCCGCCCAGTCCGGAAACGCCTCCCAGTCGGACGCCGCGAGGAAGGTGACCTTGTCGCGCCCCGCGAGCGCGAGTTCCCCCAGCGCCGCCCCGAGGAGGAAGCCCGGGTTGAGGTGGGCCTCGTCCTTGCAGGCATCCGCGGCCTCGGCCGCCTCCGCGAGAAGAGCCGGGACATCGGCGCCCGCGAGCGCCGCCGGCGCCAGGCCGAAGGGGCTGAGGGCCGAGAAGCGGCCCCCCACGTCGGTGGGTGCCTCGAACACGGCGCGGAATCCCCGCTCGCGGCCAAGTTCGGCGAGGGGAGACCCGGGGTCCGTGACCGCGATGAAGTGTGCCCCGGGATCTTCCACGACTTCTGCGGTACGCGACCAGAAGTGGCGGAAGAGCGAGAGCGTCTCGACGGTCGTGCCCGACTTGCTGGAGACGACGAAGATGGTGTTCGCGGGGCGCAGCCACTCCAGGTCGCGGAGCGCACCGGGGTGCGTGGTGTCCACGAGCGTGAGCGGCAGCCCCTCGCCCGGCATCGTCCGCGCGATCACCTCGGGCGCGAGGCTCGATCCCCCCATGCCGAGCAGCACGAGATCGGTGAACCAGAAGGGCACGCTTGCGCGTAACTCCTCGAGCGGGCCGAGCCCCGCGGGAGACGTCTCCGGAAGGTCCAGCCAGCCGAGCCGGTCGGCCAGTTCGGGCGTGTCCGCGTCCGCGCTCCACAGCGCCGGATCCCGCCGCCAGAGCCGCGCCACCGCGTCCTCGGCGTCCCATTCCCGGAGGCGGCGCTCCACACCCTCCGTGTGGGCGCCGGCGGAGAGGTCGATCTCGATCATCGTCCCAGGCGTTTCAGGCGGCTCAGAAGAGCCCGACCACGCTCCCGTCCTCGACGATCCGGATCCCCTCCGCGGCGGGCACGCGCGGGAGGCCAGGCATCGTCATGACGGTGCCCGCCCTGGCCACGACGAAGCCCGCCCCCGCCGAGGGACGCACGTCCTGAACCGTGATTCGGAAGCCGGTCGGCCGTCCGAGGCGCGCCGGGTCGTCGCTCAGGCTGTTCGGCGTCTTCGCGATGCAGACCGGCGTGTCCCCGAGCCCGGCCGCCTCGAGTTGCCGGATGTCCTTCGAAGCGCGCGCCGCATAGTCCACCCCGTCCGCTCCGTACACCTTCCGCGCGATCGCCTCGATCTTGTCCCGGATCGAAGCCCTGGCATCGTACTTCGGCGCGAAGGCGGCCGTCCCCGCGTCGAGCGCTGCCAGGACCGCGCGGGCCAGATCCTCGCAGCCGGCGCCGCCCAGCGCGTGGCCATCGGAGCGAGCCCAGGGCGTGCCCAGCTCCTCGCACGCTTCGGCCACCGCCGCGACCTCCTCGTCGGAGTCCGTCGCGAACACGTTGATCGCCACCACCGGCTCGATGCCGAAGCCGCGGATGTTCTCGACGTGCGCGCCGAGGTTTGCGAGCCCGCCGCGGACCGCGTCGGGATCCGGCGTCGAGAGCGCGGTGCGGTCGCCCCCGCCGTGCAGCTTGAGGGCGCGGATCGTCGCCACGAGCACGGTGGCCTCCGGGTTCAGTCCGCCCGTCCGGCACTTGATGTCGAAGAACTTCTCGGCCCCGAGGTCCGAACCGAACCCCGCCTCCGTGATCACAATGTCGCCGAAGGCCAATCCGGCCCGCGTGGCCATGAGCGAATTGCAGCCGTGGGCGATGTTCGCGAAGGGCCCGCCGTGGACGAAGGCCGGCGTGCCCTCCAGCGTCTGAACGAGGTTCGGTCCGATCGCCTCCCGCAGCAGCAGGGTCATGGCGCCCGCCACGTTCAGTTCGCGCGCCCGCACCGGCTCCCCGCCGTAGTCGTACCCCACGATGATGCTGCTCAGCCGCTCCTCCAGATCCTCAAGGCTGGCGGCGAGGCAGAAGATCGCCATCACCTCCGAGGCCGCCGTGATCATGAAGCCATCCTCGCGCGGCACCCCGTTGATCCGGCCCCCGAGCCCGACGACGATGTTCCGCAGCGCCCGGTCGTTCATGTCGACGGCGCGCCGCCATGTGATCTGGCGCGGGTCGACCCCGAGCCGGTTCCCCTGCTGCAGGTGGTTGTCCAGCGCCGCCGACAGGAGCGCGTGCGCCGACGTGATCGCGTGCAGGTCCCCCGTGAAGTGGAGGTTGATGTCCGCCATCGGGATCACCTGCGAGTATCCCCCGCCGGCGGCGCCGCCCTTGACGCCGAACACCGGGCCCAGGCTCGGCTCGCGAATGCAGAGCACCGAGTTGGCCCCTACGCGGCGCAGACCGTCCGCGAGTCCCACGGAGACGGTCGTCTTGCCCTCGCCCGCCGCCGTCGGGGTGATGCCGGTGACGAGGACGAGCCGGCCCGAGCCGGGCTCACGCTCGAAGATGGACTCCGGGCCGACCTTCGCCTTGTAGTGGCCGTATGGCACGAGTTCATCGAGGCCCAGCCCGATCTTCGCCCCGATCTCCCCGATGGGCCGTGGCGTCGCGGCCTCGGCGATCTGTACGTCCGTGAGCATCCGTGTCATCCCGCTAAGGTTCGATGAGGTTGCCGTGAGCCGTTCCCCGGAAGGGATTCGGGGTGCGTCGGCGTATTTCCGAGCGGAGACTCTACCGCTCGCGCCGCCCGTGGAAAACCGTACCCGCGTATCGCGCCTGCCGTGAAGCCCCTTAACCCGCCGGGGCGGCTGACCCTCGCGGCGCCGGCGGCTCCGGCCTGCGGAGGACGAGGCCGACGACGAGAACCGCCAGCGTTCCCACGACGTTGTACCACAGCCATGCGATCTCCGTGAAGCGCGACACGGCGAGTACGGCGAGCATCGAGAAGATCAGCCCGTAGAAGGCGCCCGCGGCCGTCGCCCGCTTCACCAGGAAGGCGAGGAGGAACACGCCCAGGAGCGCGCCGTAGAAGATCGAGCCGACTTCATTCACCGCTTCG
This sequence comes from Candidatus Palauibacter australiensis, assembly GCA_026705295.1. Taxonomy (NCBI): domain Bacteria; kingdom Pseudomonadati; phylum Gemmatimonadota; class Gemmatimonadia; order Candidatus Palauibacterales; family Candidatus Palauibacteraceae; genus Candidatus Palauibacter; species Candidatus Palauibacter australiensis. The sequence continues at coordinate 26,784 of JAPPBA010000161.1, read as the reverse complement.
ACGAGCGATCCCAACTGGCCTGCATAGAGCGCGAAGAGCACGGCAAATCCGCCCCACCCCAACGTGGCGAGCCGCGACACGAGCAGATAGTGGGCGTCCGTCCCCTCCGGTTTCACGTACCTCCGATAGAAGTCGATCACCGTGGCGCTGGACAGGGCCGTGAGTTCGGAGTCCAGCGAAGACATCGCGGCCGCGAAGATGACGGCGATCAGCAGTCCCAGGATACCGGCGGGGACATAGGAGATGAGGTAGGACGGGAAGACATAGTTCACATCGTTCGACGAAGACCCGCGCACCTCGGACACGAGCGATTTGGACGCCTCCCTCAACCGCGCCAGTTCGTCATCGTACCCCGCGATCCGGCCCTGCAGCGCCGCGGGGTCGTCGCCGGCGCGGCGAGCCTCCAGCACCGCCAGGGTGCTTTCGCGGCGCAATTCGTGCGTCCGCTCGTGCTCCGCCTCCAGCTCGGCGAAGGTGCCGGCGCGGGGACTTTCCCGGACCATGGCGGCCTCCGCCGAATTGAAGACGAGCGGGGGACGCTCGAAGTGATAGAAGACATAGAGGAGAACGCCGATGGCGAGGATGAAGACCTGCATCGGAACCTTGACGAAGGCGTTGAAGATGAGGGAAAGGCGGCTCTGGCGGAGTGAACTCGCCGTGAGATAGCGCTGGACCTGGCTCTGGTCGGTCCCGAAGTAGCCCAGGGCGAGAAAGAGTCCTCCAATGAGTCCGGACCAGAGCGTATAGCGATTCGTCGGGTCCCACGAGAGGTCGATGCTGCGCCACATCTCATGGATCCCGCCGATATACGCCACGTCGCCGACGCCCACGCCCTCCGGCAGCGTCGAGAACAGCACCGCGATCGCGATCCCGATCCCGGCGAACATGACGATCATCTGCAGCACGTCCGTCCAGATGACGGCCGTGATGCCTCCCATGATCGTATAGGCCATTGTGATCAGTCCCATGACGAGAATCGTCACGCGCTCGTCCCAGCCCATGATGACGGAGAGCACGATGGCCGGGGCGTAGAGGACGATCCCCGCCGAGAGTCCGCGCGACACGAGAAAGAGAAAGCTCGTCAGCGACCGGGTTCTGGGGTCGAAGCGGCGTTCGAGGTACTCGTAGGCGGTGAAGACCTTCGAGCGATAGAAGAAGGGGACGAATACGACGCAGAGGATGACCATGGCGATCGGCTGGCCCAGGTAGAACTGGACGAACTCCATGCCGTCGTCGAAAGCCTGTCCGGTCGTGCCAATATACGTGATCGCGCTCGCCTGCGTCGCCATCACGGAGAGGCCGATGGCGCCCCAGCCCAGCCGGCGGTTGGCGAGAAAGAAGCCTTCGACGCCGCGGTTCCTCCGGCTTTGCCGCCAGGCGAAGGCGACGACGGCGCCGAAATAGACGGCGAAGACGACCCAGTCGAGGCCGCTCACGGCACTCCGTCGAAACTGCTCACGGCACTCCGAAGTCGAGCAGACGCGTGGCGAGATAGAGGAGAAGGATGAGTCCGGCAGTATAGACGATCACCGACACATACAGAGCGCGCCAGCTACGGAAGGGACCGATCCGGCCCTCGTTCTCGTCCCGGTGCTCCGTCACTGGGCGGCGATCTCGCGCCAGCGGCTCCCGTCGAGAGAGAGCAGGTTCGCCCACAGACGAAAGGCGCCCGGCACCCCCGCGCGCAGTTGCCGGAAGAAGGAAAGCGACGTGTGAATGTAGAGTCCGCGACCCACCGGGGCGGCGAGCAGGCTGCCGCGACTCGGCGGTTCTCCCGTGTCGGCCATTTCCAGCGGCGCCTGGTATCTTTCGTCCCACGCATCGGGGAAATACAGCCCGCGCTCCTGGACCCAGCCTTCGAAGTCGGCCGGGCCGAGACGGTTGGGCTCGAGGAGCACCGGCGCAGCCGGGTCGGCGAGCGTCACGGCGGCGTCCTCCTCCGTGACGCGGGGGGCGGGGCGGCCGATCGAGATCGGGTACGGTGCGTACGCCCCCTGGTTGAACTCGTAGCGGTTGTACTGGACGACGACGGTGCCTCCGCGCTCCGCCCACGCAAGCAGTTCCGGGTTGGCCGCGATGAGGTCCTCGCGCACCTCGTAAGCCCGGATCCCGAGCACGATCGTGTCGAACCCGTCGAGCCTATCGGCCTCCCAGTCCTCCGGTTCGATGAGTTCGACGTCGAGCCCGAGCTGCCGGATGGCTTCGGGCCCGTCGTCGCCGGAACCCATCACGTATCCGATGCGCCGGTCCGCGACCCGAACGGGGAAGCGCACGATGCGCACGGCGGCGTCGCCGGTCAGGAGCCGCGGCTCGATGTGCGGATAGTCGATCATCGTCGCGTGCGTGGCGGGAACCTCGGCTCCGGCGATCCGGATGCGCGGCCGCGCGAAGAACTCCCCTTCCGCGTCTCCCGCAGGAGGCTCGACCGTGAAGCCCACCGTCCGGACCGCTCCTTCTCCGGCGAGTTCGAACGCCGTCGTCTCGGGTGCCGCGCGCCATCCGGGCGGCAGATCGAGCTCGATCTCCCCCGCCGTCACGTCCCGGGCGAAACTCGAGATCCGGAAGGCGATGACGCGTGACCCCGGACGGTTGCCGGGCCAGATCAACGTGGGCGCCGTCGCCGCCACCGATATGCGGGGCGCCACCTGCAGCGGCCGCCAGCTTTCTCCCGTAACGCCATCCACGTCCCGATGACGCACCGGATCCGCGACCTCGACGTCGAATCGTTCGCCCGCCGCCGACACGACCGCCGCCACGCGGCCGAGCAGGGGAGGCGGCCGGAAGGGGAGCGCGCGCAGGCCGGGCTCCGCAGGCCATTGATACAGGTCGCCGTCCCGCGGATGTTCAAGGAACCACGGAGAGGCCGGCGGCGCGTCCGCGGGCACGGTGACGGCATAGCGCCACAGCCCGAGTTCCCCCGGCTCGATCCGCGCCCGGGCCGCCGGGTCGAAGACGACCTCCGGCTGGCGGAAGAAGCGAGCGAAGGGGCCCGCATCGTCGGGCTCCGTCTCGACGTCCGGGCCGATGCTCTCCACCGACCACCCGGGGGGCGCCTCGATGAGGGGTGGGGCGAGTTCCAGGGCCGCCCCGGCCCCACTCGAGACGCGCGCCTCGACGAGTACGGTCTGCCCCGGGACCAGGACATCGTCCCGCGCCCGCAGTTCGATCCGTACTCCGGCCACCGCGAGGATCGCCCGCATCAGCAGGCGCGCGCGTCGGTCGAGTTCGCGTCGCAGCTCACTCTCCCCCGCGGGGGGCGCGCCGGCGCGGAGCCGCTCCAGTCGCCGCAGCGCCTCGGCGAGGAAGGGCAGGGCGGTCTCCGGCCTCGTCGCGCTGAGCGAGCCGCCGGCGCGGCCGACAGCCTCCCGGTACGAACCGAGATCCGCCCGCGCGGTCTCGTCGAGCTCGGCCGCCAGAGTTGCCAGCGTCGTGTCGATCCCCGCCAGCAGCGGCTCCGTCGGAGAGCCGCCAACCCGCGAGGACACGAGCGAGAGCCGTGTGGTGCGGGGACCGAGCGGCAGGGCCGTGCCGAAGTCCTGCGAGCGGTGCTGGCTGCGGCTGTCCATCGCGACCTGGTGGTGCGTGAGGCCGAACAGGGGATCGAGGGCGCCCGTCTCGATCTCGATCGCGGTGGCGCCCAGTTCGAAGAGGGGGCGGCGGTACAGCTTCAGCGGCGCCCAGGGCGCCACTCCCGCCGCGACCTGTTCCGGGAACCGCGTCGCGTCTCCGGCGGCGTCGAAGGCCTCTCGCGTGAGCAGGCCGGATACCTGGTGGTGCCCGTGGCCGTCCCGTTCCGTTCCGCTCCACATCGAGACGAGCACATGGGGCCGGAAGCGCCGGATGGTCCACACCAGATCGGAGAGGACGCGCTCGCGCGGCCACTTCGTGAACGTCTCCTCCGCCGTCTTCGAGTAGCCGAAGTCGAACGCGCGGCCGAAGAACTGCTGCGCCCCGTCGATCGTGCGGGCAGCCAGCAGTTCTCCCGAGCGGATGATGCCGAGTCCCGCGCCGAGTTCCGTGCCGATGAGATTCTGCCCCCCCTCGCCTCGCGTGAAGGAGAAGTAGGCGGCCTCCACGCCCCAGCCGCGCGCGAGCGTGGTCAGCAGGGCGGTATCTTCGTCGTCCGGGTGCGCCGCCACGACGAGGACCCTCTTCACTCCATCGAGCTGCCGGAGGATGAGTCCCGCTTCGATCGCGCCCGGGAGACGCGACCCCTGGGCGAACGCGACCGCCGGGAGCAGACACCACGCCAGGAGGGCGATCGCGGCGGACATCGATCGAGGTTGCATGGGCGGGAAGCTACGCCCACGCGGTGGTCGCAGAAAGCGGGGGTCCGCACATCTATCGTCTACTCTACAGTTGACGCGCAGTGCACCGCGGGAGATTATGGTTCATTACACACCGCAAACATGCGTCCGCGGCATCTATGGTCCGGCGCACCGCTCCGCAGGAGGAGGCATAATGAACGAGAACGTGATGGAATTCATAGAGCTGGAGTTGAAGAAGGACCCCGGCGTCTCGAACGCGACGCTCTTTGCAGGAGCGAAGCTCATAGACAAGACCATCGGGAAGCTGAACCCGAGGCAGTTCCACGCGAAGTATCCGCTGCAGGTCAAGCGTCGTCTGGCCGGAGCCGGCCCGGGGCGCGCGGTTCGGGCGCCGGCCAGAGCGAAAGCGGCGCGGCGACCGCGTGCCTCGAAGGGCGCTGCGGATGCGGTGCTGGCATACGTGACGCGCGTGCTCAAGAGGAACCCCGGCGTGAAGAACGCGGAGTTGTTTGCGGGGGCCTGCGAGATCGACGCCTCGGTGGCCGAGTTGTCGCCCCGACAGTTCCATGCGAAGTACCCGCTCCAGGTGAAGCGGCGCCTTGCCGCCGCGGAGGCTCCGAAGCCCGCCGCGCCAGCGGTCGCGGAGCCCGCACCGGCGGTGGCGGAGCCCGCACCGGCCGCTGCACCTCCGGCCCCCGCGGCCGAAGCCCCGGCGATGGGAGGCGGGGACGCGGCGGCGGTCCGTGGACTGCTCCTCAGTTTGGTGAGAGAGCTGGCCAACGCCGAGACGCAGGCCGAGACGATCGAGGTCATGGCGCGACTGGACGGCTATGTGAACGACGTCATGCAGGCGGCTCGAAGCTGAGCCCCGGCGACCGGCCGGCGCCGCGCCGGCGGTCCGCTTCGCCGCAGTGCCCGGGAGCCCGGCGTTCGCGCGTCGGGCTCTCGTGCGTTCTCTCCGCGGCCGTCGCCGTGGCGGTGGCGATTCCGGCCGAGGGGCAACTCAAGCGCGACGCCCTCGTGCAGCCGGTGGGAGGCGCGCGGTCCGGCGAGGTCCTGCTCGGCGTCGGGGTCTCGCGTACCGCGAACGCCGACTTCCCGCTGGCGGGGCTCGGGGGGGATCTGACGGCCTTTCCCGAACTCCACGCCGCCTGGGCGATCGGACCGCGCGTCGTGTTCGAACTGAAGGGCGCGGCCCGGAAGATGCTCTCCATCGAGACGCGCGATCCGGTCCCTTCCATCGAGCTCGACCCTTCTCTCGCCGAGGGTACTTCCCGGGATGTGGGCGACTTCGAACTCGCGGTGTCGTTCGCGCCCATCGGCGGAGCCACGGGGTTCTCGGCGGGGGGGCATCTGGGCGTGAGGCTCCCGAACTCCGACGAAACCCGGGGGATCGGGCTCAACACGACGGACATCACGATCGCGGCCCTCTTCTCGTGGGGTTCGGCTCGCTGGCGCGCCACGGGCTGGTTCGGCGTCGGCATCCTGGAGGTACCGGTCGAGCCCTTCGAGCAGAACGACGCGTTCGCCTACGCATTCGAAGCGCTGTGGGACGCCGCCCCCGGCTGGCGGCTCTCCGTCGGGGCCCGCGGGCGGTCCAGTACAAGAAGCGTGTCGCCGCCGGGCACGGGCGACCTCGGCGAACTCCGGGCCACGGTGGAGTGGAGACGGGGACCGGTGTCCGTCGACGGCGGGTTCGGGCACGGAACGACCGAAATGAGCGGCGACTGGAATATGCGCGCGGGCGTTGCCTGGACGCTTGCCGGGAATCGGTAGGCGGCACATCGTCCGTCCCCCGAACAGGCCCGGGCGCGAGTCCGGGAGCTACCCCGCAAGGAGGAACGTCATGAGCGAAGCGAAGCCCCGGCACTTCCGCTGGGACGAGTTGCCGTGGGAGCGCGTGACCGGGCAGTTGGGCCGGCGCATGGTGACGGGAGACCGGGCCATGATCGCGCAGGTCCTGCTCGAGGAGGGCGCGGTCGTTCCCACGCACTCGCACGAGAATGAGCAGTTCACATACATCCTCGAGGGCGCGCTGCACTTCTGGCTGGGCGAGGACGGGCGCGACGAAGTCGTCGTACGGGCGGGCGAGATCCTCCATATTCCCTCCCACGTCCCACACAAGGCCGTCGCGCTCGAAAAGACACTGGATCTCGACATTTTCTGTCCCCCCCGTGCGGACTGGCTCGACGGGACGGACTCCTACTTTCACGACACGGACGACTGATGGACCTCGGGATCGCGGGCCGCGTCGCCCTCGTGGCCGCCTCGTCGAAGGGGCTTGGCCGCGCCGTGGCGGAGGAACTGGCCGCCGAAGGGGCGCACCTGCTGATGTGCGCGCGCGGGGAGGCGGCGCTCGCGGAAGCCGCGGCCTCCGCCGACGCACGCGGGCCCGGCGATGTCGTCGGGATCCCGGCCGATCTGTCGGACCCCCGGGCGGTGGCCGGCCTCGTCGAAGCGGCAATGACCCGCTTCGGACGCGTGGACATCCTCGTGAACAACGCGGGCGGGCCCCCGGCGGGGGAGTTCGAGGACCACGACCGGGCGGCGTGGAAGGCGGCCGTACGCCTCAACCTCGAGAGCGCTCTCGATCTCACCCGCGCCGTCCTGCCCGGCATGAAGGAGCGCGGCTGGGGGCGGATCCTGAACATCACGTCGGTCGCCGTAAAGGAACCGGTGGACGGCCTGATCCTCTCCAACAGCGTCCGCGCCGCCGTGACCGGATTCGCAAAAACCCTTTCGAATGAGGTCGCTGCGTTCGGCGTGACGGTGAACAATGTGCTCCCGGGCTTCACGCGCACCGCGAGGCTGGAGCAACTGGCCGCCGTGCGCGCCGAAGCCGGGGGCATCTCGACCGACGAAGTGGAGGCGGGGTGGAACGCCGCGATCCCCGCAAGACGTCTCGGCGACCCGCGCGAGTTCGCCGCAGTCGTGGCGTTCCTCGCCTCCGAGCGTGCCAGCTACGTGACGGGCGTTTCCATCGCCGTCGACGGGGGCCGCACGCGGTCCCTCCAGTGACCCCCGGGGCCCGGCGGTCATCGGAGGGCGGCGCCGGCCCGGCCGCCGCCGCGGCGCTGGGTGCCGCCGGGGCGCTGTGCGGGGCGCTCTGGCTGTGGGTGGGCGAGGCGCCCCCGGGGATGTCGCCGCCGCGGGAGGCTCGGCAGGAGGCCTCTCCCTGCACGCCCGGCGCGGAGCAGGGGGAAGCGGCGAGCCCCGACCTGTACTGCATGGCTCTGTTCCCGACGCCCCGCGTCCCGGACGCGACCGGCACGGTCGAGTTGCGCCGTCCCCCGGGGCCGTTCTCGGTGGGGGTGACGCCGGACGGACGGCTCCTGTACGACGCCGTGATCTCGACGGAGCTTCCGCCCCCGTCCACGCTCGGTCCGTACGACCGTTACGTCGCCTGGGCGTCGACCCAGGTGCTCTGGCCCATCGAGCGGCTCGGGGAGGTTCCGGCGCGCGGGCGCGCCGAGGTGGGGCAGGTCGAATTCAACAAGTTCCTCATCCTGGTCACGGCGGAATCCGGCGCGGAATCCGGCGCGGAACCCGGCGCGGCCGGGGGACTGGGCCCGGAGCCCGAGGGTCCCTACGTGCTGCGAGCACAGTCGCCTTCCAGCCGCATGCAGCCCGCCGACTTCCTCGAGTTCGCGCTGGGCGCCTCGCGGACCCCCCCCGGCGAGATGGCGATGGACGACGCGTGGGGCGGCGTGCCGATGCCCGAAGGGGTCATGATGCTCCCGTCGCTCATGGAGCTGCGGCCGGACGTGCAGCCCTGGCTGCCGGGAGACGGCTGGGAAGGCGAGATCGTCGACGCCCGCCCCCGCGAGCTGATCGAACTTGCCGACGGCGACTCGCTCGCCCTCGACGCCGTCTACGTGCGCCGCCGCATCGGCAGCCGCGAACTCCTGGGTTACGGCTTCAACGGACAGATCCCCGGGCCCCTCCTCTGGGTCCCCGAGGACGCGACGGTCACGATCGGCTTTACGAACCGCATCGACTGGCCGACCGCGATCCACTGGCACGGACTGCGGCTCGACAACCGCTTCGACGGCGTCCCGGGCCTGACGCAGGAGATCGTGGCCCCCGGCGAGAGCTTCCGCTACACAGTGCACTTCCCCGACCCCGGCCTCTACTGGTACCACCCGCACCACCGCGAGGAAGTCCAGCAGGACCTGGGACTGGCCGGCAACCTCATGGTCCGGTCAGAAGATCCCGACTATTTCAGTCCCGTCCACCGCGAGGAGGTCGTGATGCTCGACGACTTGCTCCTGGGCGAGCACGGGATCGTCCCCTTCGGTCTCGAGCGCGCCACCCACGCGCTCATGGGCCGCTTCGGCAACACCATGCTGGTGAACGGGAGGCCCGACTACGCGCTGGACGTGGAGCGCGGCTCGGTCGTCCGTTTCTACTTCACGAACGCGTCGAACACGCGGACGTTCAACCTCTCCTTCGGCGGAGCGCCCATGAAGCTCGTGGGCGCCGACGTGGGCAACTTCGAGCGGGAGGAATGGGTCGAGAGCGTGATCATCGCGCCGGCGGAGCGTTACATCGTGCACGTCGCCTTCCCCGAGAGCGGGAGATACCCCCTTCTGAACCGGGTGCAGGGGATCGACCACATCGGCGGCAGCTTCTTCCCGGAGGAGGACACGCTGGGCGTCGTTCGCGTCGGCGCGGCCGACGCCACGCCGGATCTGAGCGCGACTTTCGAGGCGCTGCGGGAGAACGTGCGCGCGCGCGACGAGATCGCGCCCTACCGCCCCCTCTTCGACCGGCCGGTGGACCTCACCCTGGAACTCGACATGTCGACGCGCGGCCTCCCGCTCGTCGTCGAGCGTCTCATGCAGGTGGACTCGGCGTACTTCCACCCGGTCGAGTGGTCGGGAACGATGCCGATGATGAACCTGATCTCGACGCCCGAAAACGTGTCGTGGACGCTGCGCGAGCCCTCCACGGGGCTCGAGAACGAGGCGATCCGGTGGACCTTCCGGGTGGGCGACGTCGTCAAGTTGAGGATCCGGAGCCGCCGCGAGACGCTGCACCAGATGCAGCATCCGATCCACATCCACGGCCAGCGCTTCCTCGCCCTCGCCACGAACGGCGTGCCGCACGACAACCTCGCCTGGAAGGACATGGTGGTCGTCCCCGTGGGCGGTTCGGTCGACCTCCTGCTCGAACTCTCGAACCCCGGCCAATGGATGCTGCACTGCCACATCGCCGAGCACCTGGAGGCGGGCATGCAGATGGTGTTCACGGTGGAGCCGTGACGCGGTACGTTTTGGGGCCCTGAACGGCCCAACTCACAGGAGTCTCCCATGAGAAAGTTCATCGCGGCCCCCGTCGCGCTCGCGGCCCTTCTCGCTCCGGCTCACCTGTCCGGACAGTCCGCGGCCGAACTCGGCGACGCGACCTCCGAGTTCGTCTCCATCGCCGGGCCGACGGTCGCCCTCACCGGCGTCAAGGTCATCGACGGGACCGGGTCCGGCGCCCGGACGAACCAGACCGTCGTGATCGAGGGGAACCGGATCGCCGCCGTGGGTCCCGCCGGCGCGGTAGAGATCCCGCCGGGCGCCGAGGTCCGCGAACTGCCGGGGCACACCGTGATCCCGGGGATGATCGGGCTCCACAACCACATGTTCTTCATGGGCGCCGGGGGCCGGATGGCTCAGGGCAACATCTCCTCCCCGCGCCTCTATCTCGCGGCGGGAGTCACGACGATCCGCACGACGGGCAGCGTCTCGCCCTACGCGGACCTCAACGTCAAGTCGAACATCGAGCGCGGGCTGGCGCCGGGACCCCGCATGCACGTGACCGCGCCGTACGTCACGGGGCCCAACCCGGCCCTGGGCGACATGGCGCAGGTGAACTCGCCCGAGGAAGCGCGCCGCTTCGTCCGCTACTGGGCCGGGGAGGGCGCCTCCTGGATCAAGGCGTACACGACGATCCGCCGCGCCGAACTCGCCGCCGTCATCGAGGAAGCGCACGCGCAGGGCCTCCGGGTCACGGGGCACATCTGCTCGATCACCTTCCAGGAAGCCGTGGATATGGGGATGGACAACATCGAGCACGGCTTCGGGACGGCGACGGACTTCGATCCGCGCAAGCAGCCGGACGAGTGTCCGCCCAACTCGATGGTCACCGTGGGAGAGGAGGGGGACCCGACGGGGGAGATTGCGCGGGCGCTGATCCTCTCCATGGTCGAGAACGACGTCGGGATGACCTCGACGATGGCCGTGATCGAGCCCATGACGAAGGGACGCGCCGTCCTCGACGAGCGTACGCTCGAGGCGATGGCTCCCGAGGTGCGGGAGGATTACCTGGAGACGGTCGACGCGATCGAGGCGAACCCGGAGTGGCCGATGACGGAGGCGCACCTCCAGAAGCACATGGCGTTTGAGCGCGGCTTCGTCGAGGCCGGGGGCGTGCTCGCGGCGGGCGTGGACCCGACGGGGATCGGGGGCGCCATCGCGGGCTTCGGAGACCAGCGCAACTACGAGCTTCTCATCGAAGCGGGTTTCGACGCCTCCACGGTCGTCCGGATCGTCAGCGCGAACGGTGCCCGCATCATGGGCGTGGACGACGAGCTTGGAACGATCGAGGCCGGCAAGCTTGCGGATCTCGTCGTGCTCCGGGGCGACCTCGAGTCAGACGCCGCGATCATCAGGAACGTGACCGTCGTGTTCAAGGACGGCGTGGGCTACGACTCCGAGAAGCTCATCGACTCCGTGAAGGGGATGGTGGGGATTCGGTGACCGAGGGATCCGACGACAAGGGACCCGTCGAGGGAGGAATGAAGGAATGAAGATGTCCAGAGTGCTCGCCGCCTTCGCGGCTGTCGCGACCGTGCTTGCCGACCCCGTGGCCGCGCAGAGCTACGGTCGCCTGTCCGAGGAAACCCGCGCCTATGTCGCCGTGCGGGGGCCGACCGTGGCGCTCGAACACGTCCGCGTGATCGACGGCACCGGCGGGCCGGTCCTCGAAGACCAGACCGTGCTGCTGCGCGACGGACGCATCGCCGCCGTTGGCCCCGCCTCGTCCATCGCCGTGCCGGAGGGCGCGGATCGTCACGACCTGGGCGGCCACACCGTGATCCCCGGGATGGTCGGCATGCACGACCATCTGTTCTACACCTCCGTCGGGGGGCGGCGCGTGCAGCTCGGGTACAGCGCGCCGCGGCTCTACCTCGGTTCCGGCGTCACGACGATCCGCACGACCGGGAGCTTCACTCCCTACGCGGATGTCCACCTGAAGGACGCGATCGACCGCGGCGATTCGCCCGGCCCCCGCATCCACATCACGGCGCCGTACATCACCGGCTCGACGGGCTCGCCCCACCAGGCCCGCATGACCTCTCCCGAACAGGCGCGGCGTTTCGTCGAATACTGGGCGGAGGAGGGAGCCACGTGGGTTAAGGCGTACACGTCCATCGGGAGCGCTGAACTGGGGGCGGCGATCGAGGAGGCGCACCGCCTGGGCCTCCGCGTCACCGGACACCTGTGTTCGGTGAGCTTCCAGGAAGCCGTCGCGCTCGGGATCGACAACCTTGAGCACGGGATGCTCACGGCGTCCGATTTCGTGCCGGAGAAGGAGCCGGACCGTTGTCCCGGCAACGTCATGCAGCGGGCCGGCAGTTCAGACCCCACGGGGCCCATCGCGATGGAGACGATCGAGGCGATGGTGGAGGCGGGCGTGGGGCTCACCGCCACGCTCTCGGTCTACGAGGCGTTCTTTCCCGACCGCGACGTCGTGGACGAGCGGACCCTCGAGCTGATGGCTCCGGACCTCCGGGACGCCTACCTGGACGAGCGCGGGCGCATCCAGGAGATGGGACCGGATCCCGAGAACTTCCAGAACGAACTGCGTTTCGAGAAGGCGTTCGTCGACGCCGGCGGGTTGCTCGCCTCGGGCGTCGATCCCACGGGCAACGGCGGTGCGCTCCCCGGCTTCGGGAATCAGCGGAACTTCGAGCTTCTGCTCGAGGCCGGACTCACGCCGGCGCAGGCGGTGCAGGTGGTCAGCGCCAACGGCGCGAAGATCCTCGGCGTGGATGACGAACTCGGCACCGTGGAGGCCGGGAAGCTGGCCGACCTCATCGTTCTGGCCGGCGACCCCGGGAGCGATCCGAGCGCGATTCGGGCGGTCCGCTGGGTGTTCAAGGACGGCGTGGGGTACGATTCCCAGGAGCTGATTCAGGCGACGCGGGGCCTCGTCGGCGTCCGCTGAGCCGAGCGTCGACCCCTGAGTCCCGCGTCGATTCCATGACTCCCGGGCCGATCCGATGACGGACGGCGGAACGTACCGTCCCGTTCCGCTGGCGACGTTCACGCGGCGCGGAGAGGAGGAGATGTTGCGTCGCGCGCAGGCCTTTCGCGACGAAGTGCGACGGCGCCGGACGGTCCGCGAATACTCCGACGAGCCCGTTCCCGAGGAGGTCATCGACGCCTGCATCGAGGCGGCGGGGACGGCCCCCAACGGCGCGAACCGGCAACCGTGGCACTTCGTCGTCGTGCGCGACGCCGAGGTGAAGCGCCGGATCCGAGTGGAAGCGGAGAAGGAGGAGCGGGACTTCTACGAGCATCGCGCACCGGCCGCGTGGCTCGAAGCGCTCGCCCACCTCGGAACGGACGAGCACAAACCCTTCCTGGAGACGGCGCCTGTCCTCATCGCGATCTTCGCGGAGAGTTACGAAGTGCGCGGCGGGGAGAAGCTCAAGAACTACTACGTAACGGAGTCCGTCGGCATCGCCACCGGGATCCTCATCACGGCGCTGCATCACGCGGGGCTCGCCACCCTCACCCACACCCCGAGCCCCATGGGCTTCCTGAACGAGGTCCTCGACCGCCCCCGCAACGAGCGGCCCTTCCTGCTGCTCGTCGTGGGCTATCCGGCGGACGACGCGCTCGTCCCGGACATCACGAAGAAGCCGCTGGACCGCATCGCCTCCCGCCGCTAACCCGCGCCGGGGGACTGGCTGGCGCCGGAGGGCTGCCCGGCTCCGCCGGCCCGTCCGCCGCGTGCGTCGAGGAACCGCCGGGCTCTCCGGCGGGCCGCGTGAAGCGGCGATTCTCCGGCGGCGGCCGCCTCCTCGAAGAGCTCTCGCAGTGACGACCCGATCTCCTCAACGCGGGCCCGGAGCCGGGCCTCGTCCCGCTCGCCTTGGTGGATGGCGGCGAAGGCGACCGCCCCGCCGGCGTTGATCACGTAATCGGGGGCGTAGAGGATCCCGCGTGCGCGCAGCCTTTCCGCGTCGGCCTCCGAGAGGAGCTGGTTGTTCGCGGAACCGGCGACGATCCCGCAGCGCAGGCGGGGGATCGTGTCCGGATTCAGCGTCGCCCCGACGGCGCAGGGCGCATACACGTCAACGTCTACGTCCCAAATGTCCTCGGCGGGGATGACGGTCCCCCCGAAGCGTGTCTGCGCCCGCCTGGCGGCCTCCCCGCGCAGATCCGTCAGGTGGAGCGTCGCCCCGGCCTCGGCCAGAAGCCCGGCCAGCGGGAAACCGACATCGCCGAGCCCCTGGACAAGCACGGAGCGGGCGCCGAAATCCGCCTCGCCGAACCGGTGCTCGAGCGCGGCCCGGATCTCGGCGAACACGCCGCGCGCGGTGTACGGTCCCGGGTCGCCCGGCTTCCCGTCCACGAGGCCGACGGCGTACCCGGAGATGGCGCCGATGCGAGCCATGTCCTCCGGGGTCGTGCCCATGTCGACGCCGGTCTGGAAGGCGCCGCGGAGCGAGACCAGACGCGCCGCATATCGATCGACCAAGCCTGCGCGGGCCTCGTCGCTCAGGTCGTCCGGGACGGCGATCACCGCCTTGCCGCCCCCGAACCGAATGCCCACGCCCGCCCATTTCCACGTCATGCCCTCGGCGAGGCGCATGGCATCGATCAGGCCGTGCAGGGGCGTGGGATAGGAGGCCATCCGGGTGCCTCCGGCGGCCGGCCCCAGCCGCGTATCGTGCAGCGCCACGAAGATCCAGGCCCCGGTGGCGGAGTCGAACGCGGTGACGACGGACTCGCCGTCCCACGCCTCCGTGACATCGAGAAAGCCGCGCGTCATACCCTCTCCGTATTCGACTCGTGTGCAATCGCGTGCGTGAGCGCGGTGAGACTATCGCGCGCTGCCCGCCCGGGCGACATTGGGAACATGTGGGGCGCGATCGCGTATCGGTGCTCGGGTGGAAAGAGGGCGGCGACCGACCGGGAGGCGATGGGATGACGACACTGTTCTTCGGAGACATGCTCCCCCCGTCGCCCGAAGCCGAAAAGCGCCGCGAACACGTCCTCGTCGGCACCGCCACGCCCCTCAAGCTCGATGTCCGGCCGATCGAGCACCACCTGACGCCCCGCGGCAGCATTTGCATCGGAACCTTTCACGAAGACCGGCCGATCGGGCGCTGCGCCATCCCCCGCGACAGCGTGAAGGACTTCCTCGAGATGGATCTCTTCGACCGGCCGGTCGCGCTCGCGCTCAATGTCCGCAAGGGCGGGCCCGGCATGGAGGGCAGCCTGCTCGCGCTCGTGCCGATGGACCGGGCGTCACGCGGCGGATCCGAGCGGGATGAGCCGTGGAGGGCCAGCGTCCCCGGGGCGGCGTACGACGACGCGATCAAGGCGGGCGGCGACGATTCCAAGTCCACTCAACTGGTCGGGATCTTCCTCGGCGAGGTCGTGCGTTTCGAGGGCGACCGGCGGGAGCCGGCGTCGATGCTGCGCGAAGCCGCCGACATGCTCGCGTGTGTGATCCGCGGGCAGGTGGACAGCGTCGGCGGCCGGGTGCTCGAAGACCTGACTGCAAGCCCGGAGGGCTGAACGCGCCGAACGCGCGACATCCTGCCCCGCCGCGTGCCCCGCGGCACGGGGCGTTCAGGCGAACGGCTCGCCGTTGAAGCAGACGTCCGTCCCCGGGCGGCACCGGCACGATGTCCGCGGAGGCAGGGCCGGAGCGTCGCCGCCCAGCGCCATCAGCGCGAGGTCGGCCAGCACCTCGGCGAACGCCCCGTCGTCGTGCGGCACGCCAACACGGCGAAACTCGAGGCCGAGTGCGGCCGCGTGCCCGGCGAGGTCCACGTCCAGTTCCATCAACGTCTCGGACTGCTCGTGCATGAAGCTGATGGGATCGACGAGGACTTTCTCGATGCCCCGGAGGCGCTCCAGCGCGGTCTCGATGTCCGGCGGAGTCCATGCGATTCGTCGGTTCGTGTGGTTCTGGTAGCCGAGCGTCCACGTCTCCACGCCCAGCGCGCGGGCCTGAGTCGCGCACCATTCCTCGACGTATTCCACGTAGCGGCTGCCTTGTTCGATGTACCGAAGCGGGGTGCCGTGGGAGCTGAACACGAGGCGGACGTCCCGGTCGGTCAGGTTCCAGCCGGCCTCCGCGGCCGCGCGGCGAATCGCGTCGGCGCGAAGGCGTGCGTAGCGGGGATGGCGATGCCACCCGGTCACGCCGCGCACCTCCGGGCGCCATCCGATTCGCTCGAGCGCTTCCTCGACTTCGTCCAGCGCCGCGACGGTGGTCGAAGGGCCGCAGAGCGGGTACACGGGTAGAGGAACGAGGGCCGCCGCCCCGGTCTCCCGCAGGTGGCCGAGCGCCTCTTCGATCGAAGGCTCGGTGAACTGCATCCCCACCGTCACGCGCATCGGGTGGCCGCGGGCCCTCAGCGCCCGGTCGAGCGCCTGCGCCTGCGCCTCCGCCTGCGCGTGGAGCGGCGAGCCGCCGATCCTCTCATAAATCTCGAGCAGGCCGGGGGTCCGCCGCCGCGCGAGTTCGCGGCTCCGTGCACGGGCCGCCGCCGCGTCCATGTGCGGCTCCAGCCGCGCGTTGGCGAGGAAGATCCGCTCCAGAAAGCGTGCGACGGCGCTCGGGTCGGCTCCTGTCGGTTCGCCGAAGTTCAGGAGGAGGACGGCAGGTAGGGGTTCGCAGTTCGCCATCGCCCGAACCTATCGGCGCAGTCACCGGCTTGCCCGTGCGGGAGAGGTTCGGGACGTTGCCGCCTCCAGGTATGGCGCCGCAGAACCGCCTTGGCGGTTCGAGGGTCGAGGCAGCCGGAAGGGGAAGGCATGCGGGTCGGAATCATCGGTGGAGGGATCACGGGGTTGGCGCTCACGCACGCGTTGGCGCGGCGTGGCGTCGACTCGATCCTGTTCGAGGGAGCGGATGACGTCGGGGGGGTGATCCGTACCAGCCGCGACGACGGCCGGGTCGTCGAACTCGGCCCGCAGCGGACGCGCCTCTCGCCTCCGGTGCGGCGGCTTGTCGATGAACTGGAGCTTCGAGCGGAGATTCTGGAGGCGCGGGCCGGGGCGCGCCTGTTCGTATGGGCCCGCGGCCGCCTGAGGGTCGTGCCGCACCGGCCGCGCGGGCTCCTGACGGGGGACCTGCTCTCGCCGGCGGGGCGCGCCCGCGCCGCCCTCGAACCTCTCACCGGAGGGATTCGACCGCGCGAGTCCGTGGCCCGCTACTTTCGCCGCAAGGCCGGACGCGAGGCGTACCGCCGGCTCTTCGGTCCCCTCGTTTCCGCGACCTTCGGATCCGATCCGGAAACGATGCCGGCGGCGCGCGTGCTTCCCATGCTGCTCGGTCCGCTCGGCGTGAAGCGCAGCCTCCTCGCCGCGGCGAGACGCTGGCAGCCGGCCGCGTCCCCCCCGGCATTCACCTTCCGGGCGGGCATGGCTACGCTGCCGCGCGCCATTGCGCGCCGGCACGCGGATCGGGTTCGGGTCGCGACGCCGGTCCGCGAGTTGCGGCGCTCGGGCCGGCGGTTCGAGGTCGGCCACGGGGGCCCGCGCCCGGACTGCGAGGTCGTGGATCATGTGGCGATCGCGACGCCGGCGCCCGCCGCGGCGGACCTTCTGAGGACCGTCGCGCCTGCCGCGGCCGACCGCGTCGCCGGACTGCGGTATCACCGCGTCGCCGTAGTGCCGCTGCAGGTCGAGATCGCGCCGAAGGGGTTCGGGTTCCAGGTCGCGCTGGGAGAACGGTGGCATACGCGCGGCGTGACGTGGAACGCCTCGCTGTTCGGGCGCGACGGCCTCTGTACGGCCTATCTGGGCGGCGGTCTCGATCCCGACGTGGCCGCCTGGGACGCGGCCCGACTCCAGCGGACCGCGGCCGGCGAATACGAGGCGATCCATGGGGCGGCGGCAACGCCCATCCGTTCGGCCCGGCCGCGGCTCCCGGCGTATGACGGCTCGTGGGCGGCGCTGGACGGACTCGATCTTCCTCCCGGTATCACGCTGGCCGCCGGCTACACCGGACGGCTGGGCATATCGAGCCGGATCGCCGAAGCCGAGGCGGTGGCCGAGCGCCTCGCTGCGCGTACATAGCGCCTCCCGGCTGCCGGCGTTCCCGCGGGAACGCTCTCAGCGGTGCTCGTCCGGCGGCTTCCAGCGGCGGACCTCGTCAACCACGGCGGCGATCACCTCCGGGTCGGAATCCGGGTGGAGACCGTGCCCGAGGTTGAAGATGTGGCCGGGACGCCCGCCCGCCCGCCGCAGCACATCGCGCGTCCCCGCCCGCGCCGCCTCCTCGCCCGCGAGGATACAGGCCGGATCGAGATTGCCCTGTATCGCGCGCTCCGGGCCCATGACGTCCCACGCCTCGTCGAGCGGCGTGCGCCAATCGACGCTGATCGCATCGCCCCCGGCCTCGGCCACCGCGGCGTGCGTGGCGCCATAATGCACGCTGGGGACCCCCTTCTCGCGCAGCCGCTCCAGCAGGCGGCGGGAGTAGGGAAGCACATGGGTCCGGTACGAGTGAGGATCGAGGACGCTGCACCAGGAATCGAACACCTGGATCGCGCCCGCCCCGGCCTCGTGCTGAGCGATCGCGAACTCCGCCAGGTGCTCCGCCCAGAACCCCGCGAGCCGGTCCCAGAGCGCCGGGGAGCGGAGCATGAAGGCCCTGAGCTGCGCGAGTCGGCTGTCGCGCGTGCCGCGGGCGAGGTAGGAGCACAGGGTGAAGGGGGCGCCCACGAAGCCGATGATCGGACGCTCCTCGTCCGCGGCAAGGAGACGGATCGCCTCGAGCACGAAGGCGAGGTGTTCCCGCGGCTCGAAGGGGCGGAGGCGATCCACATCCGCCAGGCCGCCCCAGGGGGGCAGGGGCACGGGCCCGACCCCGGCCCGCAGTTCGATCTCGATCCCCGCGGCCTCGAACGGCGTCGACAGATCCATGAAGAGGACGAGCGCGTCGACGTCGAAATACTCGAGCGGGAGTCGCGTGACCCGGGCCGCCGCTTCCGGATCGCGCACGAGTTCGAGGAACCCGCGCTCCCGGCGGAGTTCGCGATAGGCGGGGAGGGAGCGTCCCGCCTGCCGCATGAACCACACCGGCGTCCGCTCCACGGGTTGTCGCGCGAGCGCGCGCAGAAGGAGATCGTTCATGGCCCGCCGATGTTACCCCGTCGCCCGCCGGGCGCCAAACCGCACCGTTGGACCCGCGCGGGACCTTTCGTAGCTTGCAGTCGACGTGCGGCCACGACCTTGGATCTCTCACAGGGGAAGCGATCATGAACCGCAGAGTCCTTCGCGCGCTCCTTTTCGCCGCCGTCCTCGGTGTCCCGCACGTCGCGATCGCGGCCGCTCAGGAACCGGCCTTCGATATCCTGCTGCGCGGCGGCCGCGTCCTGGACGGCACGGGTAACCCATGGTTCCGCGCCGACGTGGGAATCCGCGGCGGGCGCATCGCCCGGGTCGGGGACCTGGTCGACGCCGCCGCCGACCGCGTGATCGAACTCGATGGCCGGTACGTCGTCCCCGGATTCATCGACATTCATTCGCACGCGGACCAGGGACTCGACGCCGAGGGAGACGCGGGTAGCGAGGGGGCGCGCCGCCGGGCCGCTCCCAACCTCGTGAGTCAGGGCATCACCACCGTCGTCATCAACCAGGACGGCGGCGGGCCGTGGCCGATCGCGGACCAACGCGGCCGCCTCGAGTCCCGCGGGCACGGGCCCAACGCGGCGCTCATGGTCGGGCACAACACGATCCGGCGCATGGCGCTCGGCGACGATTTCATGCGCCCGTCGACCCCGGCCGAGGTGCAGCGCATGACGGAGATGGTGGAGCAGGGAATGGCCGAGGGCGCTTACGGCCTCAGCGCGGGACTCGAGTACGTGCCGGGGATCTGGAGCGAAACCTCCGAACTGTTCCCGCTCGTCGATGCGGCGGGACGGGGAGGCGGCATCTACATCGTGCACGAACGCAGTTCCGGCATGACGCCGATGTGGTTCTGGCCGAGCCAGGACGATCCGGGACCGCCGACCATGATCCAGACGGTCCTCGAGGACATCGAAGTCGCGGAACGCACGGGCGTGACGACGGTGGCAACCCACATCAAGGCCCGCGGAGCGGATTTCTGGGGGGCGGGAAGGGCGCTCGTCGATCTGATCGAACGGGCCCGGGCGCGCGGCGTCCCGATCTTCGCGGACCAGTATCCCTACAACACGACGGGGAGCGACGGGAACACCGTGCTCCTCCCTCGCTGGATCTTCCCCGGCGGCGGACCGGGCGGGCGTCCGGGCGGCCAGGGGACGGTCGACTACGCCGCGGTGCTGCGGTATGCGCTCTCCGATCCGGAACGCGGTGAACGGGTCCGCCTCGATATCGCGCACGAGATCAGCCGCCGCGGCGGGCCCGAGAACCTCGTCATCATGGACCATCCCGACGAGACGCTGGTGGGCAGGACGGTGGCGGAGCTGGCGGCCGAATGGGACGCGTTCCCCGTTGAGGTGGCGATCCGGCTGCAACTGGAGGGCGACCGTGCGAGACCCGGCGGGGCGCGCGTGCGCGGGTTTTCCCTGTCGGAGATCGACGTCGAGGAGTTCTCGGCTCATCCGTGGCTCGTGACGGCATCCGACGCCGGCATCTCCCTCCCGGGCGACGGGCCGGTGCACGCGCGCTTCTACGGCACCTTCCCCCGCAAGATCAAGCGCTACGCGATGGATCTCGGCATCCTGTCCGCGGAGAGCGCGGTGCGCTCGATGACGAGCCTGCCGGCGCAGGTCATGGGGCTCCGGGACCGGGGTCTCATCCGTGAGGGACTGGTCGCGGACATCGCGGTGCTGGACATGGACGAACTTCAGGACAACGCGACCTTCTTCGAGCCGCACCAGTACCCATCGGGTGTGGACTACGTGCTGGTCGGCGGCACGTTCGTGGTCGACGACGGCGAGCTGACCTGGGCGCTGCCCGGCGCCGTCCTCACGCCGGAGGTGGGCGATGCGAGCTGACCGGATGATGGGCGCACGGAGTGCGGTTGCCCTCGTGGCGCTGATCGGGCTCGGGTGCGCCCCGGGCGACGATGCGTCCGAAGCGGCCGGCGGCGCGGCGGATCGCGACCTGGCCGCGAGCGGCGCCCCGGATGGGGTGCCCTCGGGGGCGAAGCCCGCGCCCGGCAACGTGTTTCGCACCCTCGACGGCGGCGAGGCCCGCTTCGACGACCTGCGGGGCAACGTGGTCGTCGCGAACCTCTGGGGCACCTGGTGCCTCCCCTGCCGCGACGAGTTGCCGGAACTCGTCCGGCTGGCCCGCGCGTACTCCGGACGGGACGTGATCCTCCTGGGGCTTGCCGTCGACTCCGGTACTCCCGAGGAGATCCGCGAATTCCTCGCGGACTTCGGCGTCGAATACCGGAACTGGATCATCGGGATGGACGATGCCGTCGCGACGTTCGGAGCTGTGGGCTTCCCCACCACGCTGGTCATCGACCCCGAGGGCTGGATCCGGAAGGAATTCCTCGGTCCCCAGACCGTCGCGTCGCTGACGGAGGAGATCGAGGCCCTCCTCCCCTGACGGCCCCGGTGCCGGCGTGAGGATCAGGCGAGTCGCTGGCCCTCGTAGAGGCGGGCGTAGAGTTCGCAGCGGTCGATGAGGGCGTCGTGCGGGCCGCTGTCCACCAGCCGTCCCCGATCCAGGACGAAGAGCCGGTGGGCGCGTCGCACCGTGCGCAGGCGGTGGGCAATGATGACGGTCGTGCGCCCCGCGGAGGCGAGCCGTAGCGCTTCCTCGACCAGCGCCTCGCTTTCGGCGTCCAGACCGCTCGTCGCCTCGTCCAGGATGAGGATCTCGGGCTCCTTGAGGAGGACGCGGGCGATCGCGATCCGCTGACGCTGCCCGCCCGAGAGCCGGACCCCGCGCTCGCCGACCCGCGTGTCGTAGCCCTCCGGCAGCCGCTCGATGAACTCGCGCGCGTGCGCCGCCGCGGCCGCCGCCTCGATCGCCGGTTGGTCCGCGTGCGGCCGCCCGTAGGCGATGTTCTCCCCGATCGTGCCGGCGAAAAGCGGGTGGTCCTGCGGCACGATGCCGACCCGCGATCTCAGGTCCGCGACGCCGCAGGCCCGTACGTCGGTCCCGCGCACGCGCACGCTCCCCTCGGTCGGATCCCAGAAGCGCGGGATGAGTGACGCGAAGGTCGTCTTCCCGGCGCCGCTCGGCCCCACGAGGGCGACGATCTCGCCGGGGGCGATCGTCGCTTCGATCCCTTCCAGGGCCCACGGTTCGTCCTCGCCGTACCGGAACGAGACGCCCTCGAAGGCGATCTTAGGCGGTCCCGCTCCCGCGAGCGATTCCGGGGTTTCCGGGTCCAGGATCTCGCTGTCGCGGTCGAGGAGGTCGAACACGCGGCGCGCGGCGCCCTGCGCCTCCTGGTAGGAGCCCCACAGGGAAGCGAGCGCCATGATCGCCGCCGCGACGGAGAAGGCGTAGAGGAGGAACGATACGAGCTGTCCCGCCGTGATCTGCGCCGCGAGCACGAGCCGCCCGCCCTGCCACAGGACGGCTACGATGCCGCCGAAGGCGACCACCGTGAGCACGCCGAAGAGGACCGCCCGCACCACCGCCCGCGAGAGCGCCGCCTCGAGGGCCGCGGCGATCCCGGCCCGGTAGCGGGCCGCCTCCCACTCCTCCCGCACGAACCCCTGCACGACTTCGATCTGGCCGAAGGCCTCGTCCGCAACCGCGTGCGCGGCGGCGAGACGGTCCTGCACCTCGGTGCTCCGCCGCCGCAGGAGGCGGCCGAGGGCAAAGCCCGCGAGGACGACCACGGGGGCGACGGTCAGCGTCGTCAGCATCAGTTGCCAGTGAAGCAGCGTGAGCAGGATCACGGCGCCGATGAGGAAGAGCACCTGTCGCACGAGTTCGGCGATCTGGTGCCCCATGATCTGCTGGAGCGTCGAACAGTCGGAGGCCAGCCTCGACGTGAGTTCGCCGCTGGTGCGGCCCGCGTGGAAGCCGGGGGAGAGCCCCACCAGCCTGGAGAAGAGTTCGTCGCGCAACTGCGTCACGACCCGCTCGCCCGTCGCCCCCAGCCAGTAAGTCTCTCCGAAGTTGAACACGCCCTGGAGCGCGAAGAGCCCCAGCAGTCCGAGCGCGATCGCGCCCAGCAGGGCGGGGTCGCCCTCACCGAAGGCCGCGTCCATCAGGTAGCGGACGATGAGGGGGAAGGCGAGCCCGATCGCGGTGCTCAGGAGGAGGCAGATCCCGGCCCCCACGAGCGCCGGTCGGTGGGCCCGCAATCTCGGGGCGAGCCGCTGGAGGGCGAACATCGAAATGCGTGCTCCGGAGTCCGACATCGCGCTTGGCCTCTCCACCGTCCCCGTCTATCTTCCGCGCCCCGGCGACTCCGGGAGCGACCGAAGTTCGCACGGGTCACGAAACCGGCGCAAACGCACCCCGGAACCCCTCATGCAATCGCCTCCTCTCCAGAGCGGATCGCCGCGCCACGCGCGGATCATCGCGGCCTGGCTCCTGGTCGGCTGCGCGCTCGTCGCGGCGACGCTCGTCGTCGGCGGCGTGACCCGCCTGACCGGATCGGGCCTCTCCATGGTCGACTGGGAGCCGGTGAGCGGCGTCGTTCCTCCGATGAGCGCCGAGGGCTGGGAGCGCGAGTTCGCCGCCTATCGCGATTCACCGGAATACCGGCTCGTTAACCGGGGGATGTCGCTGGCCGAGTTCAAGCGCATCTTCTGGTTCGAGTACGCGCACCGGCTCCTGGGGCGCGTGATCGGCCTCGTCTTCATCATCCCCTTCGCGGTCTTCCTCCTGCGGCGGATGATCCCCCGGCCCCTCATCCCCCGCCTCCTGCTCCTGTTCGCGCTGGGCGGCGCGCAGGGGCTGCTCGGCTGGTGGATGGTGCGGAGCGGGCTCGTCGACATCCCCCGCGTGAGCCCCTACCGGCTGACCGCGCATCTCGCGCTCGCCGTGCTCGTTTACGCCCTCACGCTCTGGACCGCGCTCTCGCTGCTGCGCCCCGGGGCGGGAGACGGGGCGGGAGACGGCGACCCCGGGTCCGCACCGGGCGCCGGTCTTCGACGGGGATCCGCCATCGTGCTCGGCCTCGCCGCGCTCACCCTGCTCTCGGGCGGCTTTGTGGCGGGCCTGGACGCGGGGCTCATCTACAACACGTTCCCGAGGATGGGGAACGGCTGGATCCCGCCCGATCTCTTCGGGGCGAGCCCCTGGTGGCTGAGCCCCTTCGAGGACCGGACGACGGCGCAGTTCAACCACCGCATCCTCGCCATCGTCCTGCTCGCGGGCGTCACGACGCTCTGGTGGGCCTGCGTGCGGTGCGCCCCCGGGGTGGCGAGCACGTGGGCGCACGCGGGGTTCGCGGCGGCATGGGTTCAGGCGGCGCTGGGGGTCGCGACGCTGCTGCTCTTCGTCCCCATCTCCCTGGCGGCGCTCCACCAGGCGAACGCGCTCGTCCTCTTCACCGCGCTCCTGGGCCTGACCTTCGAACTCCGGCGCGGGGTTGCCGGTGCGCGGCTGCCGGCGCGCGGACGTTGACGGCGGGTGACACGACGGGGTCGGGTTAGACGGCCTCGAGGAGCGCCACGTGGCCGAGGCCGCCCGCGGCGCACACGCTGACGATGGCTCTCGTGCCGGCCGGCCGGTCGGCGAGTTCGAGCACCGTCTGGGAGAGGATGCGCGCTCCGGTGGCGCCGAACGGGTGTCCGAGCGCGACGCTGCCGCCGTTGGGGTTGATCCGGTCGCGCGGGAAGGAGCCGAGGCCGTCCTTCACGGGGGAGCGCGCGGCGAGCCATCCGGAGTCTTCGAGGGCCGCGACCGTGCAGAGGACCTGCGCCGCGAACGCCTCGTGGAACTCCCACAGCCCGATGTCATCCAGCGTCAGCCCGTGGCGATGCAGCAGTTCGGCGATCGCGAGGGCCGGGGCGATGAGGAGCCCCTCCCGGTCCGGATCGATCGCGGCCTGCCGCCAGTCGAGCAGGCGCGCGCGGGGGAGGGAGTCGGGGAGCGAGGAGAGCCCGGCCTCGGACGCGACCCAGCACGCGGCGGCCCCATCCGTGAGCGGGGTCGAGTTGCCCGCCGTGAGCGTCCCCCCGGAGCGGGAGAAGGCGGGGCGGAGGGCGGCGAGCTTCTCCAGCGACGTGCCGGGGCGCGGGAGGGTATCGCGGTCGACCGGGAAGGTGCCGGGCGTGACGAGCAGCGGTCGGAAGAACGCCCCCTCGTCCCGGGTGGCGCCCTCGTGACTCGCGAGCGCAAAACGGTCCTGGGCCTCGCGCGAGATGTCCCATTCACGCGCCATTTCCTCGGCGTGCCGTCCCATCGTCTTCCCCGTCGTGCGCTCCTTCACGGCAGGGGCCGAGATCCGGAGGTCGCGAGGGCGAATCCCCGCCAGCGTCCGCACCATGCGCGGCGGGCTCCCCGCGCTCCCCGCGCGCCGGATCGTCCGGCTGAGTCCGGGCGAGAGACCGATCTGCGTGTGGCTCATCGACTCCACGCCGCCGCAGAGCACGAGGTCCGCCCGTGCCGCGGCCACCTGGCCCGCGCCGTGGGTCGCGGCGGCGATCGAGGTGGCGCACGCCTGGACGATGCCCTGGGCCGGGACGCTCGCATCGAGCCCCGCGTCGAACCAGACTTCCCGACCCCAGTTGCTCACCGTGAGCGAGGGGATGACCGCGCCCCACAGGAAGAGGTCGATCCGGCCCGCCGCGTCGCGGCCCGGGCCCCCGTCCCCCGCCACCGTCTGCTGGATCACCGGAGCGGAGAGCGCGAGACCGTCCAGGCGCGAGAGTTCGCGGTCGAGCTTCGCAAACGGACTGCGCAGGCCGGGGAGGACGAAAGCGGATCCAGGGCTCATGCGTGGCATCCTATCGGTCGTCCATCCAAGATGGAACGATCGCAGCGGAGCTATTGCCACGGCCTGCCGGGGCTTCGGCGCGCGGGCGCGCGGAGTTCGGCGGTTTCTCCGAGGAAGAGGAGCGCAGATTGACGGTACGGGTGCGGTTCGCCCCCAGCCCCACGGGTTTCCTGCACGTGGGCGGCGCGCGTACGGCGCTGTTCAACTGGCTGTATGCCCGGCGCGCGGGCGGGACGTTTCTCCTGCGCGTGGAGGACACGGACCGGGCGCGTTCCCGCCCCGAGCACACGCGGGCCATCCTGGAAGGACTCGCATGGCTGGGGCTGGACCTGGACGAGGGGCCGGTGTTCCAGGCGGATGGCGTCGAGCGCCACCGGCGCGATGCTCTGTACCTGCTCGATCGGGGCGCCGCCTACCGCTGCTTCTGCACGGCCGAGGAACTCGCGGCGCGACGCGAAGAGGCGAAGCGGGCCGGGTCCGGATACGGGTACGATGGCCGCTGCGGCCGGCTGGACCCCGCCGTGTCGCGGGCGCGGGCCGACGCGGGGGAGCCGTTCGCGCTCCGCGTTCGGGTGCCGGAGGAGGCGATCGAGTGGGAGGACATGATCCATGGGCCGATGTCCTTCCCCGCCGGATCGATCGACGACTTCATCGTCCTGCGCTCCGACGGCACGCCCGTCTACAATCTCGCCGTGGTCTCCGACGATGCGGAGGCCGGGATTACGCACGTGATCCGAGGGGACGACCACCTCTCGAACACCCCGAAGCAGATCCTCCTCTACCGGGCCCTCGGCCGGCCGCTCCCCGGCTTCGGGCACGTGCCGCTGATCCTCGGGCCGGACGGCAAGCGACTCTCGAAGCGCCACGGCGCGCTCTCGGTCCTCGCCTATCGCGACGGCGGTTACCTGCCCGCGGGGATGGTGAACTTCCTTGCGCTCCTCGGCTGGTCTCCGGGGGACGACCGCGAGGTGTTCGACGTCGGAGGCCTGGTCGAGGCGTTTTCCATCGGTCGCGTGCTGAAGAAGAGCGCGGTGTTCGACCTCGAGAAGCTCGGCTGGCTGAACGGGCGCCACATCGCCGACGCTCCCGCGGCCGACCTGGCTGCGGCGGTCGTCGAGATTCTCGGCCGGGAGGCGCGGGACGAGGGGGGGGAGCTGGCCGGGAGCCACCCCGGACTCGAAACCTCGCCGGAGCGTCTGGCGCGCATCATCGATCTGGTGAAGGGGCGGCCGCGGACGCTTCCCGCGCTCGCGCGGCAGGTGTCTCCCTTCTTCGCGGTGAGCGTCCGCTACGACGAAGGTGCGGTGAAGCGTTTCTGGAAGCGGCCGGAAGAGACGGCGCTCCACCTGCGGCGCCTGGCGGAGCGTCTCGCCGGCGAGGCGGTCTTCCGCGACGTGGAGACGCTGGAGTCCGAGGTGCG